>NZ_JAMYJY010000007.1:0-69597 GCF_024136985.1 Haloferax sp. AB510 | reverse complement strand
GACTCGGCGGCGTCCGCCGAGAGCGGCGGCGAGGGCGACGCGGACCTCGACGCGTGGTTCGAGAACACCTCGAACTTCGACGGCGTCGAGGCGCAGACCGGCCTCCAGCGCGTGACGGTCGAGGTCGGGTCGCACGCCAACGGCGGGGCGTTCGGCTTCGGTCCCGCGGCGATTCGCGTCTCGAAGGGGACGACCGTCGCGTGGACGTGGACCGGCGAGGGCGGGTCGCACAACGTCGTCGCCGAGGACGGGAGCTTCGAGTCCGACCTCGTCAGCGCCGGCGACCACACGTTCGAACACACCTTCGACGAGGCCGGGACGTACACCTACGCCTGCACGCCGCACAAGACGCTCGGGATGAAGGGCGCGGTCGTCGTCACCGACGACGAAGGCGGGTCGAACGCGCAGGTCGCCGAGCCGTTCGGCGACCCCGAAGCGGAGCGCCTCGGCGGCATCGCGCTGGCCGGGACGTTCGGCGCGATGCTGGCGTCGCCCGCGCTGTTCGGCGCGTTCATGTGGCTCAAAGGCGAGGGCGGCGAGTCGGCGGGCGAGAGCTATCCGAAGGAGAACTCGGAGTAGGTCGCCCACAGGAGGTGTCGAGGGAGTCGATGCCGTGCTGAACCGTTTTCTCGAATTACGCGCTCAGAACAGCGACGCGAGCACCCCCGAGATATCGACGTGGAGCCCCAACCACTGGATTCCCTTGTATCCGAGGTATATTCCCACGATACCCAAGATTCCGGCGAGGTTGGGCGGGGCCGGAATCGGTGTTTCTATGAGGCCGAACAGGGCTCCGGCGAAGACGCCTGCCAGCAGGGCCAAAACGAGTTGCGAGGCCATGGGCGAGTCATTCGCGTTCCCCGATAAATAGGTACAGTATCGACGCGAGCGCGGCGACCGCCGCCGCAACAACCAGGTCGCGGTCGACAGTGTGCCGGGGTTGTGACCGGACGACAGCGAACAGAACTGGGACGCTGCCGAAGCACCCACAGCCGTGTCACCGGTCCAGAACATTGTTACTGACTCCGGTGTGTTGCTACGTATGCGCCGTCGCGTGTTCCTTGCGTCCGCCCTGACCGCCGCCTCCACCCTGACCGCAGGATGTAGCTCTCTCGGCCCGCAAACCGAACACACGGACCCGGTTGTCGAGACCGACGACAACCCCCGAGACAGGGGAAAATACCTCGAATTCGACGGGGACGGAGACGACGGTGACCTCGCCACCGTGGGCGTCGACCCCACTTCCGGCCCCCTTCCGAGGCCGCTCGCCGTCTCCATTTCGCACCCCGAGGGCACCGAACTCCGGTCGCTCACACAGCGGTTCACGGCACCGGACGGCGACGGATCCCCGCCGAAACTCTCACTCCGAGGTCCGTTCGAAGGGGGCCACGAGCCCCACCCGTCCGTGTCGCTGTTCCGAGACGGGGCGGCCGCGGTCGTCGAAGTCCACCGGTTCGGCGAACTCGCCGACGAGACCGCGTTTCTCAACCTCGCGGTCACCGAATGGCCGGAATCGGCCCGCAGGCTCGCCGTCGACAGTACCGTGGAACTCGTCGAGACGGGGGTTTTCGAGCACACGCACGTCCTCGACGGCGAACTGGCGTTCGAGTTCTTCGCCGAGACGGATGCCGGCGACGGAACCGCTGAAACCCCGGACTCGTCGGGGTAGCTAGCCACCGGCTCGCCGCGAGTGCAGGCACCGGTCTGGACGTTCGAGACCGAGATGCGGCTACCCGACGAACACCCGCGTCACGTGCCCGCCACAACCGCATTGCTCGACGTACTCGTACGCCACGCCGTCGAACCGTTCCGTGAGCGCGTCGTACAGGTACGTCTCCGGATGGCCGTGGTCGCCGTGAGTGACGAGGTTGACGTGGTGACCGGCGGTGGTGTGTTCGACCGCGGCGACCGCCTCCGCAACCACGAGGTCGCGGTCGGCGGCGTGCCGCGGGAGTTCGAGGTTCGCGGACCACGAGGTGTCGTGGACGCGGTCGGTCGCCGAGTCGGGCGTTTCGTGGTCGTGGTCGGCGGGTCGCGAGTCGGTCGTCATGACGATTCGAAGAACGGCTTCCGGCTCAAAGAGCGGCTATCCGAACATGTTCGTCCGGGCTGTTCGAGGTCGGGAACCGGCGCGTGTAGCCTATAGGAGGCGTGTGAACCACGACCTGTATGGAGATTCAACGCAAGACCATCGCGAAGGCAATCGTCGTGGTGTTCGTCTTCAACCTCGTCGTGATGGGTGCGGGCGCGTGGTTCGCCTATCAGGAGGCCCCGCCCATCCCCGACGAGGTGGTCGGACCCGACGGCGACGTCGTCGTCAGCGGCGACGTGATTCGAGAGGGCAAGACGGTGTTCCAGAAAGACGGCCTGATGAACCACGGGTCGATACTGGGCAACGGCGCGTACTACGGCGCGGACTACACCGCCGACGCGCTGGATTTGAAAGTCCAGTTCATGCGGAACTACTACGCCCAAGAGCGGTACGGTGAACCCTACGACGAACTCGACTCCGCCGACCAAGCGGCAGTCGCCGACGTGGTGAAATCCGACCTCGACGACAGCTACGAGGGCGGGTCGATACAGTACACCGCGGCCGAGGTGTACGCCCACGAGCAGGTTCGACAGGAATACGTCGAGCGCTACCACGAGGGCGACCACGAGCGCGGCGTCCCCGTGAACATGATCGACTCCGAAGAGGAGGCGCGGGCGTTCGCGGACTTCGCCATGTGGACGGCGTGGTTCTCCCACACCGATCGCCCCGACGGCACCCACTCGTACACGAACGACTGGCCGTACCAGCCCGGCGCGGGGAACGACGCCACCGCCGCCTCGATGACGTGGAGCGTCATCGCCATGGTGCTTCTCGTCGCGGGGGCGGGCCTCGGCATCTGGCTGTACAAGTCGGTCGAACTCCCCGAGCCATCGGCCGAGGATATCACGGTGCCCGAACCGGGTGACGTGAGCGTCTTCCCGAGCCAGCGGGCGGCGCTCCGGTTCATCCCGGTCGCCGCAGGGTTGTTCTTGGCGCAGGTGCTGTTGGGCGGCCTGCTCGCACACTTCTACATCGAGCGCGCCGGCTTCTTCGGCATCGAGTCGCTATTTGGCGTGCCCATCCTGCAACTGCTGCCGTTCGCCATCGCCAAGACGTGGCACATCGACCTCGGCATCCTCTGGATCGCCGCGACGTGGCTCGGCGCGGGGCTGTTCCTCCCGCCGCTTCTGACCGGCTACGAGCCGCCGAAGCAGTCGACGTACATCAACGTCCTCCTCGGCGCTATCGTGGTCGTCGTGGTCGGCGGCATGTCGGGCATCTGGCTGGGTGCGAACGGCTACATCGACGGCTCGCTGTGGTGGATTATCGGCAACGAGGGGCTCGAATACCTCGAAGTCGGCAAGCTCTGGCAGTTCGGCATCCTCGCCGGCTTCCTCATCTGGGCGGCGCTGGCCGTTCGCGGCCTGAAGCCGCTTCTCGACAAGGAGCCGCCGTACGGGCTGGCGCACATGATTCTGTACGCCGGCGGCTCTATCGCCCTCCTGTTCACCGCGGGCTTCCTCTTCACCCCCGAGACGAACATCGCCGTCACGGAGTTCTGGCGCTGGTGGGTCGTCCACATGTGGGTCGAGGGGGCCTTCGAGTTCTTCATCGTCGCCATCGTCGGCCTGACGCTGGTGTCGATGAACCTCCTGTCGCGCCGGAGCGCCGAGAAGGCGGTCATGCTCCAGGCGTTGCTCGTCATGGGGACGGGTATCATCGGCGTCTCGCACCACTACTGGTGGGTCGGGATGCCTGATATGTGGGTGCCCATCGGGAGCGTCTTCTCGACGCTCGAACTGATCCCGCTGGTGTTCATCCTCTACGAGGCGCTCGGGCAGTACCGCGCGATGTCGGGCGAGTCGTTCCCGTACCGCCTACCGTTCATGTTCATCGTCGCCAGCGGCGTCTGGAACTTCGTCGGCGCGGGCGTGCTCGGCTTCTTCATCAACCTCCCGCTCATCAACTACTACGAGCACGGGACGTACCTGACGGTCGGCCACGCCCACGCCGCGATGTTCGGCGCGTTCGGCTTCCTCGCGCTCGGCATGGTCACCTACATGCTCCAGCTCTCCATCGACGCCGAGCGCTGGGACGGCTCGTGGCTGCGCGCCGCCTTCTGGTGTTGGAACGTCGGCCTCGTGTTGATGGTGTTCGTCTCCGTCCTCCCGGTCGGCTTCCTCCAACTGGAGACGGCGTTTACCGGGAGCTACGCCGCCGCCCGCAGCGTCGCCTTCTACGACCAGCCGCTGATTCAGACGCTGTTCTGGGCGCGGCTCCCCGGTGACACCCTCATCATCCTCGGGACGGTCATCTACGCGGCCGACCTCGTCAGAAAGCGGTTCGTCCTCCGGCAGTCCGCCGACGACCCGAGCGTCGAGGACATGGCCGTCGCTGAGGGTATCTTGGGCGACGACTAACGAGCGAGGCTCCGTCGAACCTCGCATTTTCTGCTAGCTTTTCGAAGTCGTGCTGCATAGAGCGCGCGAGTCGGTCTCTGGCCAGCGCTCATCTGACGAGATACGAAGCGATAGACAACCCCACAAAACTTATCAAATATTTGTTAGTGTTCTAATTCATGGATGTGGTTCTTACTAATCTAATCTGGCTCGTCGTATTTCCGGCTGCTATCGTTACTGGGTCTTTCTATACAATACAGCGCTTGCTGAGGAGGTTGCTACAAAACCGAAGTATCGACAGTAATCGAATTGGTGTCGCTGTGTTTGTAATTAGTGTCTACTTCCTCGGACATCCACTGTATCCTTCTTTGGTCCCTCTCATTAGAGATTCAACCCCGTGGCTGTTCTCAGTTGGAGGTGTCTACTTTACGCTTGGGTTATTTTCGTTTGTACATCAGCGATACCCATACTGCTCTGCCATCGGATGTTGGCTTGCATCGCTGGTTGGAGTTGTGGTCGCTCTCCTTGCTGCGAATAGACTTCAATTCTCTGCAGTTCTTCGTCTCCTCGGTTCCAATAGTATCGAGATTTCGCTATACTTGTCCCTTCCACTCGCAGCAATGTTCCCTGTGGGTTATGTTTCTCGGCAGAGTAGTCGTAAGCCGATTATTCTCTCTCATCTACTCGTATTCTCGGTATATGTGCTTGCGTTAGTCAACTCGATTCCACTGACAGAGCGAGTGCGAGGTCCAGCAGCACTCGTATTCATTGCATTTGGCGTTATCGGGGTTCTGCTTGGAATACCACTATACGTTCTCGGTAACACGCTGACCCCCAGTTCGCTCGGATGACCAACTCGCACGTGATTTCCTCGGTCTATTCACCCACTTCGGTGCGAAACGAAGGATAGCGAATTACTGCATACAGCCTCTGTCTGTGTCACACCACCCCATCAGATAACGGATGCACAACAGCGCAGCCGGCGACTGATTCACCGGCTCTGCTTTTCGCCGACATCGGACTGCCGACTCACTCCCACGCGAGCGCCAGCCCCGTCGCGGCCCCGACGATGACCGTCCCACCGAGGGTCGCAATCACGCCCAGCGCCCCGAGGAGCAACGGGACGACGAGAAACAGGGCAACGCCCCTCACGAGCGCCGCCACCGGACCCATCCCGACCGGCGCTTCGAACGGGCTCCCCTCCATCACGACGACCGCGAGTTCGAGTAGGTACATCGGGACCGGGAGCGCGAGCAACCCGACGAGGCCGCCGACGAGCGCGCCGCGGACGCGGGAGTTCGGCCCGCCGAGTCGTCGCCAGAGCAGGCTGGCGAGGAGGCCACCGCCGAGAAATCCTCCAGCGACGAGCACCGCCATCGGTCCGGAGAGGACGGCGGGGTCGCCGCCGGTCAGCAATTCGACCACCGGGTCGGCGAGAACGTACCAGAGCGCGAACGCGCCGCCCGCGAGGGCGAACGTGAGCGACGGGCGGCGGCGTGCGGCGGCGAGGACCGAGGACCGAGGCATACGAGAGATTCGTCGCACCGGGAGAAGAAGTTCGCGGGCGGTGGAGAACCGACCGACGACGGGAGAAACGGGCCGAAAAGAGGTATGTGGGTCTACTCGACGACGACTGCGCCCTTCATGCCGAGCGTCTCGTGGGGCGTACAGGCGTATTTGTACGTCCCCGTCTCCTCGAAGGTGTGTTCGAACGTGTGGCCGCTGTCGCCGACGAGTTCCGATTCGAACCCGCCGTCGGCGGCGGCGACGTTGTGCGAGCCGCCCTCGCCGTTCCACTCCCAGACGACCGTTGTGCCCGGAGAGACGCGAACGGCGGCCGGGCCGTACCCGAACGCCCCACCGTTGGCCTGCGCACCCACCGTCACCGTCACCGTCGAGCTTCCCGTCTCGTCGGTGACGCCGTCGTAGTTATCGACGTTGTCGAACCAGCCGTCGAACTGCGGGGCGCTCCCGCCGCCGGAACCGCCGTCGCCGCCGGATTCGGTCGTCGGCTCCGCGGTCGATTCGGCAGTCGTCGCGTCGCCCTCGCCCCCATCGGCCGCGTTCGCGGCGTCGCCGCCGGAGCCGGAACAGCCGGCGAGCGCCGTCGACAGCGCCGCCGTCGCAGTCAATGCCGTAAAGCGCCGTCTCGTGAGGTTGGTGTCGCGCATCATCAACTGTACCTCGGCGGCGACGGATGCAAGCGATTATCCCGAACGTGTTCGGGTTGGCTCCCACGCGACGCTATTTCCGAGGCGTCAGTCGCCCGCCGACCGGGTTGCGGGCATCGGGCCGTCGTAGTCGGCGGGCACGTACCCGCAGAGCGGGTCGCTGGCCAGCGGGTCGCCGGTATGGGCGTACGCCCGCGAGCGACTGCCGCCGCAGACGTGGCGGAACTCGCACGCGCCGCACTTCCCGCGGAGGGCGTCGCGGTCCCGGAGCGACCGGAAGAGGTCGCTCTCTCGGTATCGCTCGACGAGTCCGCCGTCGCGGACGTTGCCGGCGGACGCGGGGAGGAAGCCCGACGGGAACAGGTCGCCGGTGTGGCTGACGAACGCGAAGCCGTCGCCCGCGGTGATGCCGAGGCGGCGGCCGATGCCGTCGGTCGGAGGCGCATCGCTCGCGTCCCGTCGGCGCTGGATGGCGACCCGGCGGTAGTGGGGCGCTTCGGTCGTCTTGACGCCGAAAGGCGCTTCGTCGCTCACCTCGGTCAACCACTCCATGACGCGCTCGGCCCGCTCGGGGGAAATCGGGTCGAGAACGCGTCCGCGCCCGACGGGGACGAGGAAGAACACGGACCAGAGGACCGCCTCGAGGTCGGCCACGAGGCCGCAGAGTGCGGGGAGTTCGTCGACCGTCTGGGCGCAGACGGTCGTGTTTATCTGGAGCGGGAGGCCGGCCTCGCGGGCCGCGCGGGCGGCCGCGACGGTCTGGTCGAAACTCCCGTCTTCGCCTCGGAAGGCGTCGTGCGACGCCGCGGTCGCGCCGTCGAGGCTGAGCGCCATGCGCTTGACTCCCGCGTCGGCGAGGTCGGCGACTGTCTCGGGCGTCAGCGACGACGTCCCGCTCGGCGTGAGCGTCATCCGGAGGCCCGCGTCGGTTCCGTACTCGACGAGATCCACGAGATCAGAACGGGTGAGCGGGTCGCCGCCGGAGAGGACGACGAGCTGCCCCGGGCCGAACTCGCGGGCCTGGTCGAGCAGGCGCTTTCCCTCCGCGGTGGTCAGTTCGTCGGGGTGTCGCGCGGGCGTCGCGTCGGCACGGCAGTGGTCGCACGCGAGGTCGCACGCCTGCGTGACCTCCCAGATGAGGACGAACGGCCGCCGCGAGGTGTCGATGCTCGACGGGTCCGGCGGGGTGGTCGCGGTCGGCGGTGCGTCCGCGTCACGTCCCGCGCTCGTGTCGGTGTCGAGGTGTGGCGGTCGAGGCATGGCTCTGGTCGGGTGGTTCGAGGCCGCGGAAGGTGAGCCCCGCCCCGAACACGTTCGGCCATAGACCGGTGGCGGCGGGACGAACACGTTCGGGGTGAACTTCCTGCTCTGGCGGCCCCACGCTTCGAACATGGAGCACGAAGCGTACCTCGATGGACTCGACGCACCGAGCGAACGAACGGTGAGTTTTCTCGACGTACGGGAGTTGCCGCCGCCGGAACCGCTCACGGAGACGATGAATCACCTCGCCGACCTCGACGGCGAGACCGTGTTCGTCCAACTCAACGACCGCGAGCCGAAGTTCCTCTACCCGAAGCTCGACGACCGGGGGTTCGCCTACTGCTCCGCCGAGCGCGACGAGGGCGTCGTCACCGCGATTTGGGAGCCGTGACCCGGCGCGGCCGCCGCCGCTCCGCCTGCGCGCCCCTCGTCAGCACCGGCGTTGGCACCGCCTGCGTCCCGAAACGTATCAGTCGCGCCTAATTTGGCATAATCGTTAATGTAATAACTCCTCACGCGTTTGTACGTGGTATGAGTTCAGACCACACGAATACCATCCACTCCGAATGGTGCCCTGACTGCGGCTCCGAGATGGCCTTCACCGGCACGCAGCCAGCGGGACTCGCGCAGTTCTTCTGCGAGCAGTGTCGGTACCGCCGCGACCGGTTCGTCGGCGACGACTGAACCCCCGTTCGTTTTCTCGGGATTCGCGCGCTCGGGAGCGACCGCGCTCTCGCGTCTCGCGGTGTGGTACAACTCGCGAAGATGTTCGGAGCGCGTCCCCCAACCGTACAACCATTGTTCGTTTATACCCGTGTTCGGGCACTCGATTCAACCGGAGGGAGACACAAATGCTATCTACGACTCGGCGACGGACGCTCCAGTGGCTCGGACTCGGTGGCGTCGCTTCGCTCGCCGGCTGCGCGACGGACGCACCGACTTCCGCGCAGTCGCTCGACGAGACGGAGGAACCGACACAGCAGAGTTCGACGAACCTGGTTGACCAAGTCGCGGCCGACCCGACGGACATCCCCGGTCCCATCGACCGGAGCGAGCCCGCCGAAGTCGACGTGACGCTCCGGCCAGAGGAGGTGACCGCGGAGATCGAAGACGGCGTGACGTTCACCTACACGACGTACAACGGGCAGGTCCCCGGCCCGCTCGTCCGCGTCCGGCAGGGGGACACGGTGAACGTGACGTTCGAGAACCCCGAGGAGAACACCATGCCGCACAACGTTGACTTCCACGCGGTCGCCGGTCCCGGCGGCGGCGCGGAAGCGACGATGACGAACCCCGGCGAGACGGCGCACCTGCGGTTCAAGGCGACCTACCCCGGCGCGTACATCTACCACTGTGCCGTGCCGAACATGGACATGCACATCAGCGCCGGGATGTTCGGGCTCATCCTCGTCGAGCCGCCGGAGGGACTTCCCGAGGTCGACCACGAGATATACCTCGGCCAGCACGAACTCTACACCGACAAGGACGCCGGCGAGGAGGGCCAGCACAACTTCGACTACGAGGCCATGCGGAACGAGGACCCGACGTACGTCCTCATGAACGGCGAGAAGTACGCGTGGACGCCCAACGGCCGGGGACCGGCCGCGACCGTCGGCACGGGCGAGACGGTTCGGGTGTACTTCGTCGACGGGGGGCCGAACCTCTCCAGTAGCTTCCACCCCATCGGGAGCGTCTGGGAGACGCTCTACCCGGACGGCTCGTTGACGACGGAGCCGCAGACGCACATCCAGACGCGGCTCGTCCCGCCGGGGAGCACGACCATCGCGACGATGAGTTCGCCCGTCCCCGGCGACTTCAAGCTCGTCGACCACTCGCTGTCGCGCGTCGTCCGCAAGGGCTGTATGGCGGTCGTCCGCGCCGAGGGACCGGAAGACCCCGAGATATTCGACCCCGACCCTGACCCGCAGTAGTGTCGCCGGACCGACCGGAACTCACCGACTGACCGCTGTTTTTCTATCTGTCTCTGTCGGAAGCTCCCGATGCTGAGAGCACCCGCGTGCAACGCTTGAGAGTCGGTCGCCGGTAGCCTGAGCGGTCGTGTCTCGGAAGCGACCCTCGAGAAACAGCCACAGGATTATGTCGTTCGCTTTCAAAATTCGAAGCCAAGGATGCCAGACGACAAACAGGGACGAGATGCGCAAGCGGCCAACGAGGAACAGCGCCAGCGCGAACGAGCGATCCAAGAAGCGCGTGACCGCGCCGACGAACCCAAACCCGGGGAGCAACTCGGGGACCTCGACGACGCACTCGAAATCCAGGACTATCCGACCACAACGGAGCAACTCGTCGAGAACTACGGCGACTACGAGGTCGAAACACAAGGTGGGTGGAAACCCGTCGACGAGGTGCTCGCTTCGGTCGACAACGAAATATACGACTCCGCGGACGACGTTCGCGACCGGATTCAGCGAGTAATCAACCGGAGATAAGTGCGTCCGAAGCCGTCTCTGTCGTGGCGATATTTTGAGACCCCTGCGTTCGGGGAGGTGTCCGCTCTGTCTGTACTACTCTTGGACCCGACTGCATCAGCACTTCCTTCCCGTGACCGAGACACACAGTCGATTCAGCACACCCGCTGAGACCCACCCAACGTCTGTCAGACGGTTCGTGCAAAACATAGTGGGCGTATTCACACATATTGGCGTGTCAGTCCCAGTAGCTGTCAACCGACTCGCCAGCGAGTCGTGCGCGGACGAACAGGTACGCGAAATGAACTGGGACGTAGCCGAGGCAGAAAACCCAGCCCTGCGGCTTCGAGACTAAGTCCCACGCGCGTTCACCGCCTCTTGTGGCATCCACCGAGAGCGTTTCAAAGCCGAGTATCGACTCGATAGCTGGTCCGACGACCATCACAAACACGCACAGATAGAGAATCGCCACGGCAAGAATTTCGAGCGATTGGTTAGAACTCATCGTTCCTCAAGTGGCGTACAGTAGATGTAGACCACAGATAAAGCCACTTCGAGACTGGTGGGTGGTTCAGTACGTAATCCACCGCCCCGAGCCAACCGGAGCGACAGCACCCTCGAACGCTGAGGTGAACGTGTTCGGGGGTGGGCCTACGCTCGTGGCGACCCTACCTCGGACCATGCCAGACATCCCATCCCTGTTCGGCGGCGGGTCGCGGGCAGACCGCTTCGACGATATCGACCAGTTCGTCCCGGAGCACCTGCCCGACCCGGACGCGTTCCTCGACGGCCACCGCGTCCTCGACGGCGACGACCACGTCGCCGTCCACCGGGTCGCTCGCGACCTGTTCGAAGCGCGGGGCGTCTACGACGTGACGTTCGGCTACAACCTCGCGCGGCTGAACCTCGACCAGCGACACCCTGACGCCGGGTTCCGCTACGCGGTGGACCGAGACGACCCGTCGGTCCTCCGCGCGGAGTTCACGCCGACGACGCCGTTTTGCCCGCAGTCGAAGACGCTCACCGTCGGCGCGTTCCGGGCGTGGAACGGCCTCGCCGACCGCCACGACTACGACCGCGTCCGGGTCCGCGTCGCACCGATGCACCAGCAGGCCGACGCCATCAACGCGGAACTCGACGCGATGGACCCGGACGACGTGCAGGCGGCCGACGAGTCAACTCGGGACGACGGGCCGACGACGACGAGCGCGACGGCGACGAGCCGGCGGCGCACTCGCTGTCCGAGGAGTTCGAAGCGGCGCTGAATCGGCTGTCGGGCGAAAAACAGTAGCGTCGCTCTGTTGAAATCCTCAGTCGATGATGGGTTCCTATGTGCGCGCTGAATACAGTGCGCAAGTCGGTCACGAGTGAGGGATTGTTACTGGCGTAACCGGACTGTGCGATACAGAGTGTGTAATTGTAAATTCACAGGAATTTTTGTGATTGTGAGTGGATTCAAAATCATGCGCCGCCGTCCCCTGCTCCAAACTATTACTCTCTCCGTGGCTGTCGCTGGATGTACCGCACTTGACCAAGCACCATCGGTACGCACACCGGGAACTGATTCGACAGAACCAGAAACTGCCTCAAGAAAGCCAGAAGATGATGTCGGCTGGCTTTCAATCCAGTGGAGTGAGGAGGTCGCGTCTGATATTTCGGTGGAAGTATTAGATGGATCGGGCGAAGCGGTGTTCTCGGAGACGATTCGTACTGAGAACTCGACTGAATCAAGGTCTCAAGGGTTTACGAACGTGTTTCAAACATCCGGTGAGTACGAAATCATCATCAGGGTTGCAGGAGAGATACAGACAAAAGAAGTGAAGGCAATACTGGACTCGTCATCCGGCTGGCGGGGGGTGAATGTTTACGTCACGAACGGGCCGGAAATATCTATTACATCCGTCTACGAGTGACACCCTCTATATTCAGCACGCACATTCTGTCAGGTCTAGAGGATTTCAACAGAGCCGAGGCGTCCGTTTTCGTTCGTCGTGACCCCACGGTTTAGTCGTCGTCAACCGGCGCGAACACGAGCACCGCGGAACTATCGACTGGGGCGCGCGGCGAGATGTCGCGGTCGCCGCCGAACCGCAGCAGCTCTCCAGCCGCGACCTCGTGCGTCTCGCCGTCGAGTGCGAGTTCCATCCGGCCGTCGACGACGTGGAAGACGATGTCGAAGCCGGGGTGGGAGTGCGCCGGCACCTCGTCGCCGGCTTCGAGGCGGAGCCTGACGGTTTTCGGGCGGTCGGTCTCGAAGACGGGCGCGTGCATCTGCGGCGGGAGTTCGTCGAGCGCGGCGTGTTCTGGCATCACGAGTGAGTCGTCGGCCGCGCAGTCGGTAAGCCTGCGGCCGAACCCGTTCGGGGGAGACACGACCGGGAGCGAACGAGACTGAGGGAACGAGAACGCGAGCCAACGAGGGGCGAATGCAGGTGCGCTTTTGTCCTTCGCGTGAGTTGACGTGTTCGATGCCCTCCATCGTGGACCAAACCGTGTTCAGCGAGCCCTCCGGCGGCCTCTTTCCTGTCGTCCAGCTCTGTGGCGCGGTCGTCTTCTCGGCTCTGTACTGGCAGTATGCCATCGTGGAACAGTCCCTGTCGGGTGGGTGGCTGCTGTTTATGATAGTCGGAACCGCCCTGTCCGGAGTCGCCGAATCGCTCCCGAAGGACCGACGACGAGCGGCCGGTCTCCTGCGTCTCGCGGCGGTTCTCGTCCTGACCTGCCTGCTCGCGATTCTCTTTCTCGCACCCGAACTGCTCGGGATGTGAGCGTGCGAGACGCGTCTCTAACGCATCGACTCAGCCCGCGCCGTCGTCCGCATCGACAGCCGACGCGGCCGCGCCGCCGACCAGCGACTGCGGACTGTGGAGCCAGATAACTCGCAGGAGGTTCGCGGCGAACACCGCGATACCGATGAGCACGAGCGTCCAGCCGGCCGTCTCAGCAGCCGAGGAGAGCCCGGCGAGGTCGTGTGCGATGACGGCGACGACGCCCGATCCGACGAGGCCGAAGTCGAGGCGGGCGAGGCGGGTGCTGTAGAGGTCGTCGAGCATCGGCACGGGTTCGAGGCCGAGGCGGTCGCTGTAGCGGTGGACCCAGACGATGAAGGGAACGACGTGATAGAGTGTCCCGAGCACGACGAACCCGACGAACCCGAGGAGGAACAGTGAGTCGGTACCCGGCGCACCGAACAGGCGGTCTCCGGCCAGTGGAGCCGCGAGCCACGCGGGGAGCGTCAGGACAGCCCAACCGGCGAGGGCGACGGCCGCGACGGCGTACCGGGTGAGCATGGGCGTCCAGTCGACCGACGACTCGACGAGGCGGCGGGCGAGAATCGCGGCGATGCCGAGCAGCGAGAGCGCGACGAGCGCGCCGCCCACCCGCGCGAGCGTCGGGTCAGAGACGAGTCGGCCGCCGGCGAGCGCGACGACGCCGAGTGGGTAGCCGACCTCCTCGCCCCGGCGGAGCCACACGTCGACGCCGCGGAGTTTCGTCTGGGTGAACATCGTCGCGAGTTGGTAGAGCGCGCCGACGACGGTCGTCACGACGACCCCGAAGACGGCGAGCGTGACGTGGGTCGCGCGGACGGTCCCGTGAGTCGCGCCGACGCCGGCGAAAAGCGGCCGCGTGAAGTCAACCGCGAGCAGGACCCCGAGTGCGGTGACGACCACGAACGCGCCGATTGCGAGGCCGAAGTGGCGCTCAGTCACGTCGAACCCGTCGAGTCGAGAGAGCGTGCGCGCGATGTTGTAGGCGAACGTCCAGAAGCCGAGGAGGGCGACGGCACCGAAGACGGGGAGCCACGCGAACGCGCCGAGGAGGAAGCACCCCGCGACGCCGACGAGACCGACGCCGACGGCCCACAACTGTGCGGTCGCGAGCCGTCGGGAGTGGAGGTCGACGCCGGACCAGACCGGAACGAACTGCGTCATCGCGCCCATGATGGTGACGCACACCCAGCCCGCGACGAGGAGATGGACGTGCGCGAGGCGGGCGGCACCGGGAGCGACGCCGACGGCGAGGCCGACTCGGAGGCCCACCGCGGCCGCGAGGAAGCCGAGGGCGACGACGAAGTGCCGGAGCGGAATCGTCATCGGTGGCTGACGAGCCGTGTCGATGTCGGCGGGAATGGCGCTCATACGCGGACTAGCGCGGCGCGGAGTCCTACCGGTGACTCCGAACATATTCGCCGAGGATGGAGAAAGGAAGGAGACGAGCCGGGACCGCGGCCACGACCCGTGGTCACGACGCTACTTTTTCGGGAACGTCGCCGCGAATTCGTCGGGCGCGCGCTGTTCGACGGTGTAGTTGTCGGCGTCGAAGGCGTCGACTTCCGCCTGCATCTCGTAGAACAGCGGCTTGGGGTCGTGGTCGTTGAGAATCGTCAGCGACTCGCCTGCGTCGAGGTCGTCGAACGCGGCGTGAATCTTCGGGTGGCGCTCGACCGGTGGAAGTTCGCGCACGTCGAGGGTGGTGTCTGCCATACACGTCGAACCTCGCGGGAGACTACCGAGTCGATTGCCCCGAACACGTTCGCCGGCACACCCGGGTCGGATCGATACTATCTGCCGCACATTGCTAGTAAATATAATGATTCTACGACTGTTCTCGGTGAAGAAGACGTTTGTCGCCGAGCTTTGACCTGTTTCGAACGAGCACTGAATACGTTCTGAATTCGGGTTTGTAGCGCTCATACTGCAGTTTTTGATTCTCTCACTACCCACTCGAACGACAGTCGTTTCTCGCGTGTCACCGACGAAAATCAGTCTGAGAGGTATGTTTATAACGATTCAATATATTGTTTACTGGTAAGCCCACACCAGCAATAACAAATTGGGCAGGGCACGGAACACACATGACAGACACATACGTCGGTTCGATCGACCAGGGGACGACCGGAACGCGCTTCATGATCTTCGATCACAGCGGGCAGGTCGTCGGCAACGCCTACGAGAAACACGAGCAGATTTACCCGAATCCGGGCTGGGTCGAACACGACCCCCTCGAAATCTGGGAGAACACGAAGCAGGTTATCACGGCCGGGCTGGCCGACGCCGGCCTCGACGCGACGCAACTCGAAGCGCTCGGCATCACGAACCAGCGCGAGACGACCGTCGTCTGGGACCGCGAGACGGGCAAGCCGGTCCACAACGCACTCGTCTGGCAGGACCGCCGGACGACCGACCGCGTCGAGGAGCTCCAGGCCGAAGACAAAGTGGAGTGGATTCGCGAGAAGACCGGCCTCGAAGCGGACGCCTACTTCTCGGCGACGAAAGTCGAGTGGATTCTCGACAACGCGGAGCCGCTGAAACTCCAGAGTTCGCGCGGCGACGACCTCCGCAGTCGGGCCGAGGAGGGCGAACTTCTGATGGGCACCATCGACGCGTGGCTCATCTACAACCTGACGGGCAACCACATCACTGACGTGTCGAACGCCTCGCGGACGATGCTCTACGACATCGAGGCGCTCGACTGGGACGACGACCTGCTCGCCGAGTTCGACGTGCCCAAAGAGATGGTTCCGGAGGTTCGGCCGTCCTCGGACGAGAACCTCTACGGCCACACGGACGCCGACGGCTTCCTCGGTGCTTCGATACCTGTCGCCGGCGCGCTCGGCGACCAGCAGGCCGCGCTGTTCGGCCAGACCTGCTTCGACGAGGGCGACGCGAAGAACACCTACGGCACCGGCTCGTTCTACCTCATGAACACCGGGACCGAGGCGGTCTCGTCCGACCACGGCCTCCTGACGACCATCGGGTTCCAGCTCTCCGGCGAGCCCGTCCAGTACGCCCTCGAAGGCTCCATCTTCATCACCGGCGCGGCAATCGAGTGGCTCGAAGACATGACGCTCATCGACAACGCCGGCGAGTCCGAGAAGCTCGCTCGGTCGGTCGAGTCCACCGACGGCGTCTACTTCGTCCCCGCGTTCACGGGCCTCGGTGCGCCCCACTGGGACCAGCGCGCCCGCGGTACCATCGTCGGCATGACCCGCGGCACCCGCCGCGAGCACATCGTCCGCGCGACGCTCGAATCCATCGCGTTCCAGACGCGCGACGTGGCCGAGGCCATGGAAGCGGACTCGGGCGTCGAACTGAACGCGCTCCGCGTCGACGGCGGCGCGGTCAAGAACAACTTCCTCTGTCAGCTCCAGTCCGACATCATCCAGACGGACATCGCCCGGCCGGAGGTCGACGAGACGACCGCCCTCGGGTCGGCGTACGCCGCCGGCCTCGCGGTCGGCTACTGGGACACCGTCGACGAACTCCGCGACAACTGGCAGGTCGACCGCGAGTTCTCGCCCGAGGCCGACGCCGAGCGCGTCGACAAGATGTACGACCGCTGGCACGACGCGGTCGACCGCTCGCTCGACTGGGCGCGCGAAGACGAAGGCGAGGGGGGCGAGTGAGATGGCCATCGTGTTCGGCCTCGAAGCCATCGATATCCTCGTGCTCGTCATCGCCTCGTTCGCGGGCGGGATGTTCGGCGCGTCCCTCGGGGCGCTGCCGGCGTTCATCTTCACCGGTATCATGGTCCTCGTCGGCGAGGCTGGCAACGTCGTTTCCACGGAGTTCGTCGGGGGCGGGAGCCTCGTCGCCGACGCCGCGGGCGGCTACGGTGCCGGTATCGTCGGCCCGCTGGCGTTCGGTCCCGTCTTCGGTCCCCACGTCGCCTTCGCGGGCGGCGTCGCTGCCGCGGCCTACGCCGCGAAAAACGACGGCATGCCAGAGCCCGCCGACGGCGACTACCACCCGGCGAAGGACATCGCGTACGCGCTCGGCACCCGGCCGGACATCCTCGCGGTGGGCGGCGTCTTCGGCGTCATCGGGATGGCGATTCGACAGACCTCTGGGGGGCTCGCGCTCCCGCTCGACCCGCCCGCGGTTGGCGTCGTCGTGACCGCGCTGCTCGCCCGCGCTGCCTTCGGCTACGAACTCGTCGGGACCCCCCGCGGCAAGGGCTTCCTCGACGTGTCGCCGTTCGAGACGGGCAAAAAGCGTGAGGCGATGACCGACGGCGAGACCGCCACCGGCGGTTCGTACCGCCTCGCGGTCGAACCGTGGCTCCCGCACCAGTACAAGTGGAGCGGCGTCGCCGCGGTCGGGATGGCCGTCGGCATCCTCAGCGCGTACATCTTCGCGCGCACGGGGAGCCTGTTCATCCCGTTCGGCATCTCCGCGACGAGCCTGCTGTTCTTGAACCTCGGCGTCGAGAAGATACCCGTCACCCACCACATGAGCCTCCCGGCGACGTTCATCGCCAGCATGGCCATGCTCGACGGCGCGAGCGTCCCCGTCGCGCTCGTCCTCGGCGCGGGCTTCGGCGTCCTCGGCGGCGTCCTCGGCGAGGTGTACGAGCGCGTCTTCTACGCGCACGGCAGCACCCATTTTGACCCGCCCGCGGCCTCCATCGTGACGACCACGTTCATCCTCGGCCTGCTCGCCATCGCCGGCGTGTTCACCACGGCCGGCGCGGTGCCGCTGCCGTGAGCAGTCAGAACTGATATACCTCCCATTTCGGAACTATCATCCACGACATGGACATCGAAGCGAGGATCAAACGTCGGCAGCGCCGTGACGGTGAGCCTCGCCTCCTCGTCGATTACGATTCGCTCTCGCCGGTTGCGCACATCGACGACCCGGTGAACTGCGGGCCGGTGTTGGAGCGACTGCTCGACTACCTCGACCCGGTGTTCGACGGCCACCTCCCGCCGAACGCCTACGTCTACGGCCCCAAAGGGTCGGGGAAGTCGGCGGTCGTGACGGCGCTTTTCGACCGCCTCGTCCGCGTGTCGAGCGTCAACAACGCCGCCATCCACACGACGACCCGCGTGCAGGCGACGTTTGCGCCGCGGTTCGTCTACGTCGACGCGCGCGAGACGACGAGCGCGTTCGCGTTCTACCACGCCGTGCTCGACGCGCTCGTCGACGAGTCGGTGCCGAAGCAGGGCATCAAGACGGAGGCGCTCCAGTCGCGGCTCAAAGCGACGCTCGACGGCCCGAAGACGGGTGCTATCGTCGCCGTCGACCACCTCGAAGAGCCGGGGACGCTCGACGGCGAGACGTTCGTCGACCTCTGTGCCGGGCTTCCGAGCAAAGTCAGTTGGTTAGCCATCGGGCGCTCGTCGCCCGACGAGACGGTGCTGACCGACTACACGGCCAGCGAGATCCAGTTCGAACCGTACCAGAGTCAGGTGCTCATCGACGTGCTGATGACCCGGGCGTCGGCCGCGGGGTCTCAGCGAACGCTCGACCACCGACTGGCTCGCGACATCGCCGAGTGGGCCGACGGCGACGCTCACGACGCGCTCGCGGCGCTGTTCGGCGCGGCCGATGAGGCGGCCCGGAACAGACACCAGAGCATCACCGCCGCCGACACCGCCGCGGGAATCGCCGCAGTGCCGCGGCCTTGTGTCTCGCTCGGCCGCGTGTTCGCGCTCCCGGAGAACCGCCAGCAGGTGCTCCACGAACTCCTCGCGTTACGACCCGACCAACAGGAGTCGGTGCAGGCGACGAGCCAGCACATCGCGAAATCGGTCGACCTCTCGGCGGCGACGGTCAAGCGCATCCTCTACGAACTCGCCGAAGACGGCATCACCCGCCGGGTCACGGCGGAGCGCGTCGACCGGAAGGGGCGGCCGCCGAGCCGACTCGAACCGCAGTTCCCGACGGTCGTGTTCGAACGCTTATTCGCCGCTCAGTAACCTGTTTCCACTGAGCCACAACGAATTTGTTATAGCGAATTGTCACGTACTAGTGTGAGGTTGACTGTTAAGCGACGGTCCACTGCTGGCGTCCTCGCTATCTGTTTTGGACTCCTTTCTACAATGATCGCTGTGGACGTTATTGGTGGCTATCTCTCGATGGAAGGAATGCCAATCGTGTACGGCCTTCTGGGACTGTCAGCAGTCGGGTCTCTCGTGTCGAGTTGGTTCAGCCGAACCTCCTCGTGGAAGTCTGTGCTGCTGTACGGAGCATTGACGTTTGGCAGTTCGATTATACTGTTTCTCTATCTGTTCTCTCTCACAGCTGCATGATGGTCCGTGACTCGACGCTGGTGCATCACGAGACGCCGTCGGTTTCAACCGATTCCCAGTCCGCTTCCCAACGCGAGGCTGGCGATGACCGCAAACCCGCCCGAGGCCAGTCCGTACTTCAGGACCTGCCGACGAAGACTGCTGTTGAATTCCTCGAATCCTTGGTCAGAAAGCACCAGCGGCGTCTCGTCGCTCCCGTGGAGTACGGGCTTGCCCTGCTCAACCGTGACTTCCCCGCAGACGGCCAACTCCTCGCCATCGACGATAGCTCTCGCCTCAAAATACGTATCATCGAGGCTCTCGTCGTCGTCGCCTAGATCCGAGCCATCTACATCGGCAACGGGTACGGCAATCCAGTGGTCCTCTAGTTGGATGTACTGCGATTCCCAGCTACGCTTCGACAGCCAGGTCGATACCGTCCAATCCGAAGACACTGTTGTGATGTCGGTGCTGCCGTGGGTCTGAGCCAACCAGTCTGTGTCGATCCAGATCTCGCGTTGACCGTCGTTGACGGTAAACGTTCCAGACTCAATTCCGGATGCATACGTAATCAGATTCATATCCGCTCCGAGCTCTTCGGCATCAAGGTTGTAGTTATACGACTCGGCTTTCTTGAGCCGCCACACGTACGCACCAATCGACTCCTCCTCGTCAATCGGGACTGAGTTGCTTAGTGGCGGTGAGCTCCTGACGTTCACCGTTCCCTCAATGGCGACTGTCTCGCCACCGACGAGCGTTGATGGACTCTCGGCCTCGGATACCGACATCGAATGGGAGAGCATCCCAGCGGTGATCGCTCGGGAGCCAAACCACAACGAGCTAGCAAGAATAACTACCCCGAAGATAGTTCTGACCGCCTCAACCATATTCGACTACACTGCTTGGATATACATTATAGATAGGGCAGCGAGTCCCGATACAGAGGGCCTGTCTCACCAACACTGTACATACCGAGGTAAGCGGTCCATATTGAGTGCTGAACTCATAGCCGACTCGCGCGTCGTATTCAGCACGAGTCCAACAACCACCACCAGCGGAGGACTTCAACAGCGCCCAAGTCGAAAACCCGCCGCCAACTCCGTGGTCGATGCGGTGCAACGCTTACACGCGGGGACAGAACTATACTCCGTCCACGGTATCTGTAGGTGATGACGACCACCCCGACGCCCGTCCGCGCGCCGCCCGTCGGCGTCCCGTCGAATCGCCTCGGCGCAGCCGCGACTCCGCAGGGTGTATCGAACGCATGACAGACCCATCGAGTCGGGAGGACGACGTGGTCGATGCTGTCGTCGAGACGCTCTGTGCGGCCGCGCCGTCGATTCGGGCGGGACTGCCCGGTCGGCGCGTCTACGAGGAGGGCACGAACCCGAGCGGCGAGCGCCAGTTGGAAGCCGACACCTACGCCGACGAACTGCTGTTGAAGCGACTCCGTCCCCTCGACGGCGTCGGCGAGTACGCCAGCGAGGAGCGCCCCGACGTCATCGACATCGGTGAGGGCGTGTCGGTCGCGCTCGACCCGCTCGACGGGTCGACGAACCTGAAGCCGAACAACGTGATGGGGACGCTCTACAGCATCTACGGCGAACCGCTCCCCACGGGTGGCGAGAACCTGCTCGCCGCGGGCTACATTCTCTACGGCCCGGTGACGACGCTCGTGGCCGCCCGCGACGGCGTCGTCAGCGAGTACATCATCGAATCGGGCATCAAGCGCCCGCTCCGCGAGGAACTGACGCTCCCCGACGACCCCGCCATCTTCAGCTTCGGCGGCCGGGCCAACCACTGGTTCGACGACTTCGAGGCGTTCGCCCGCGAGACCGAACGCACCGAGGGGATGAAGCTTCGCTACGGCGGATCGATGATCGGCGACGTGAACCAGATTCTCCACTACGGCGGCATCTTCGCGTACCCCGCCCAGACTGACGCGCCGAGCGGGAAACTCCGACAGCAGTTCGAGGGCTTTCCCATCGGCTACATCATCGAGTGCGCCGGCGGGCGGTCGTCGGACGGCGAGAAGTCGCTCCTTTCGGGAACGCCCGACGGCATCCACGACCGCGTCCCAGTCTACATTGGCAACGACCCGCTCGTCGAGTCGCTGGAAGCGCGACTGCACTGACGGTCCAACTCAGTCGGTGATGGAGTCGCGTTCCGATACGAGGATAGCCCACTGAACCGAGCAACTCGTTCGTTGTCGTCTGAGTGACACGCCCGTTCCGAACATGGACAGAATGTCAAATATATTGATATTAAATTCAGATTTTGTTTGTGGGATTCACTCTCTAGAATACACGTCATCGACCGGCCTCGACAACCAACCGCCGAGGCAGTTTAAGATTTATAATATTGTTCAAACAGTTGAATATGGTGGTGGTTGTGTGGCTTTCACTCGAGGGGGTACGAACTCGGGACCGAGACCGATACTGGTGGTCGACGCCGAGAAAGACGCCATTCTGGTGATAATACGATACTGTCTGGAGCGGGTAGCGTACCCAGAACGGTTTTTCGGTGTCCAGTCAGATTGGAATCAAGAAGTAACTGGCTCAGTACACTTGCAAAATATAACCAATATTAAGCCGTCAAACCCGAGCATAGTTGACGAGTTTATCACCCACATCGCTGCTATCTCAGGCGAGTCATGCCTGTTGCCAGAACAGTGGTAAAAATATAAATATTCTGATGCTATTTCTATGTGGATGGCTTTCTTACATTATTGCCTAGCAGCGGTTGGGCGTCGCGTAGTTGCTACGCTTCTCGTGGGACTGGCTGTTCCCCACCGAGTGTTCGGCGCTGTCGCCAGTACTCCATCATTCCCCTACGGACCGCTTCGTACAGAGCCAAAAGCCGCCGCCGAATCCGACCACCGTAACCGCGACGAGGCCAATGTCGACGAGCGCGATCGCGTACGCGGCAGTTCCCGGTTCGAGATACAACAGCGAAAACCCGAGGAGGAGCCCCATCACGATGCCGATTGCGACGAACAGCGGGAACCGGTCACGCTGGTCGCAGATAACGTCGACAACTGTCTCTAATCGTGCCATACAGTGTCATGTCCAGCACTGATTATCAAGCTCTCGATTCGACCGATATCGATCGGATTCCGGTCGAGATGGGAGGACGGGTTCGCACCGGTGGCCAACGGGGGACGCGGAAGCGACAACCACTCATTCACATCAGTCACCCTCCTCCGTCAGCGGGTCACTATCCCAATAGGTGTGGTTCGGGTCGTCTCTGAAGCAGGCGACGCGATGGCCAGCGGCCTCGCCGGACTGTTGGAGTTGTGGGAACTCCTCCCGACACGCCTCACGGGCTTCGGGACAGCGCGTGTGGAACCGGCACCCGCTCGGTGGGTTGACCGGGTCTGGAATATCTATCTTCCGCATCGGCGGCTCACCAGCCTCGCCCGACTGTCGGGACAAGTTCGGCGTCGCCCAGCGGAGGACGTTCGTGTACGGGTGACTGGGGTCGCCGATGAGTTGGTCTGCCGGCCCGACTTCGACCAGATTTCCGAGATACATCACCCCGATTCGACCGTCCCCGTGTTCTGCGAAGTACCGTGCGTTCGAGAGGTCGTGTGAGACGAACACGAACGAGGTGTCGAACTCCGACTGCAGGTCGAGCATGAGGTCCATCATTTCGACCCGTAAGGAGACGTCGAGTGCGCTTATCGCCTCGTCTGCGAGGATGACGTCGGGGTTCATCAAGAGGGCGCGACAGAGCGCCACGCGCTGTTTCTCCCCGCCGCTGAGCTGGTGTGGGTACCGGTCCGCGAAGTCCGCTGCGGGGTTCATCCCGACGCGTTCGAGGAGCGCGTGAATCCGCTCGCGGCGTTCGTTGGTCCCGACCTCTGGGTGAGTGAGCTTGATCGGCTCTGCGAGGATGTTCAGAATCCGCCGGTTTGGGTTGAGCGAACTCCCCGGGTCCTGATGGATGATCTGGAGCGACGACCGAATCTCGTCGAACGGTATCTCTCCGCTGCCGTCTTTCGCGGCCCAGATGTCCTGTCCTTTGTACGTCACTGTCCCGCCCGTCGGTCGCTGGAGTCCGATGGTCGTCTTCCCGAGTGTGGTCTTTCCACACCCGCTTTCCCCAACGAGTGCGAGGACGTCGTTCTCCTCGATGTCGAGCGAGACGCCATCGACTGCTTTGACCACGTCCGGGTCCTCGAAGAGGTCGAACAGCCCTTGGTCTTTTTCGAAGTGGACTTCGACGTTTTCGAGTGAGATGAGTGGCTCGTCGCGTTGGTCGAACTCAGTCGACGATTCGCCGGCACGGCTCACGACTCTCCACCTCCCGAGACCGGAACGGACTCCTCGGAACGGTCGAAGTGCAGCGCAATCTCGTCTCGTGCGTCTTCCGCGTAGTGACAGGCAACGGCGTGGCCGTCGTCGAGTTGCGTGGACGCCGGGTCTTCAACTCGGCACTCTTCGGTGGCGAGTGGACATCGCGGTGCGAACGAACACCCCTGTGGAACGTTGATGGGTGCTGGACTCTGTCCCTCGATTGGTCGCATCTCTCCGAGCGGTGCTTCGATGTCGGGCGTCGCATTGAGCAACGCTCGCGTGTATGGGTGCCCACTATTCGCGATGAGTTGCTCACGGTCGCCGACCTCGATGAGTTGGAAGGCGTACATGACGGCCATCCGGTCGGCGAGTTCGGCGACCAGCGGCAGGTCGTGGGTGATGAACACCATCGTCAGGTCGTACTTCTCCTGTAGGTCCTCGAGGAGCGTCAGAATCGAACGCTGCATCAGGAGGTCGAGTGCGGCGGTCGGTTCGTCCATCACGAGGACTTCGGGTTCGAGGATGAGCGACAGGGCGATGAGTGCCCGCTGTTGCATCCCGCCGGAGAGTTCGTGTGGGTACGACGTCAGCACACGGTCCGCGTCGAGGTACAGGTCTGAGAGGAGTTCGCGGGCGAACTCCATTCCCGACGTAACGTCGGTGTCGTGGGCCTTCAGCGTCTCTCTGAAGTGTCCGCCGATCTTCATCGTCGGGTTGAACGAACTCATCGCGCCCTGGAAGACCATCGACACCTCCTCCCACCGAAACTCTCGAAGTTCGTCGTCGGAGAGTTCGAGTACGTCGACTGTGGTCCCATCGTCGCGGTGGTAGAGTATCTCACCGGACAGTCGTCCGGGGTCGGGGATGGCATCCAGCATCGAGTCGGCGAACATCGACTTGCCGCTTCCGCTCTCGCCCACGATGCCGAGAATCTCGCCGCGTTCGATAGACATGCTCACGTGGTCCAACACGAACGTCTCGCCGCCGTCGTACGTGACGGCCGCGTTGTTGATCTCGATGATTGGGTCGTCTGTCGTCATAGCTGTCGTAGGGGTCGTCGTTTCACGTTGTTTGGCAGTCATCTACAGGACCTCCGTCATGCCGGTGTCTTTCTCGTCGGCCGAAGCAGTCGACTCAGACTCCCCCGTCAGCCGAGTGCGAACGCGCGGGTTGAACACGCGGTCCATCCCCTGACCGAGGAGGATGAGGCCGACCGAGAGGCCGATAATCGCGGCCATCGGGACGAGAAGCCAGTGTGCGGCACTCCAAGAGAACAGGGCACCACCATTGTACGCGAAGTTCAGGGTGACGCCCCAGTTCTGGTCGGAGTACGGCAACACGCCGAGGAAGAACAGTCCAATCGATGCGAACACGACGTACCGGGCGGCGAACACGAAGTTGACCGTCACGTACGGCATGATGTTCGGAATCACGTCCTTCAGGATGATTCGCGGCGTGCTCACGCCCATCGTCCGGGAGGCTTCGACGTAGTTGTTCTCTCGAATCGTCAGCACCTGTGAGTGGATCGACCGGCCGAGGCCAGCCCAGTAGTTGATGTTGATGACGATTCCGAGCAGGATCGGGTTCTTGGGATTGAACGTAATCGCGAGAATCATCACCAGCGGGAGCCCGGGGATGGCCATGACGAAGTCCGACACCGACATCAACACGCGTCCCACCGAACCACCCTTGTACCCAGCGACGGTCCCGACGAGGACAGCGATACCGGTCGCCCAGAGTCCTCCCGAGGTGACCATCAGCAAGATGTCTGGAGTCGAGTGGATGATGAGTGCGGCGAGGTCCGTCCCCGACGCAGTCGTCCCGAGCGGGTACTGCATGTTCTCGAACAGCGTCAGGTACCGCGGGGCCTGACTCGTCGAGGGCTCTCGCCAGAGACCGAAGACGGCCACGAGCGCCAACGACACGTAGAACCCGATGATGAGCAGTCCGAGTCGGGTTCTGCTGTCCGACCACGCGACGAGCATCGGTTTCAAGATCGTTTCCTCGTAGAACTCTCGAAGTCGCTCCTCGCGCGTCACCGTCACCGACGACGAGGCCGACCCTCGCCAGTCGACCCCGGCACCGTCCGTAACCACTGCGCTGGACTCCGCTGCGCTGGACTCCGCTCTCTCAGTACGCTTCATCAGAACCTCCGGCACTGATTCGCGGGTCGATCTTGCTGTAGGTCAGGTCGGCGATGTAGACGCCGACGATGAGCGCGACGGTGATGACGAGGAACGTCGCCATCATGAGCGGGTAGTCGTTCGCCTTCAGCGCGGCGAACATGTAGTAGCCGAGGCCGGTGTACGAGAATATCTGCTCCAGAATGACGGTTCCCGACAAGCGGAATCCGAGGAGCAGCAAGAACCCGGTGTACATCGGAAGGATGGCGTTTCTCGCGACGTACCGAGTCGCGATACGGCGGTCGGCGAGTCCGCGGAGCCTCGCGACCCGGACGTAGTCGTTACCGAGCACCTGGATACTGTTCCCGCGCATGGCCAACGCCTGCCCGCCAATCCCGCCCAGCGTGTACGAGAAGATGGGCAAGAGACTGTGTTCGAGTGCGCTGAGCAAGAACGGGACGCTCAGTTCTTTCTCGACGTTGGTCCCAACTGTTCCCGCTGTCGGCAACCATCCCCACTGGTACGCGAAGACGTACAGTGAGATGACGGCGACGACGTAGAAGGGGACGGACATGAGGCCAATCGAGACGCCACTGAACGCCTTGTCGAACCGCGAACCTTCCCAGTAGGCCTGTAACGACCCAAGGAAGATACCGACGGCGAACATGAGAATCGTCGACACCAGGACGACGAACACCGTCCACGGCACCGCTTCGGCGATGACCTGTGCCACCGGTTCGCCCAGCGAGATTGACTCGCCGAAGTTCCCCTGCGCGACGGCACCCATGTAATCCAGGTACTGCCGCCAGAGCGGCGCGTTGGGGTTGATGTTCTGGAGATTCGAAATCCGGGCGTCGACCTCCGATGCCGGAACACCCTGCCGAAGCAGTTGCGCGCGCAACTGCGTGAAGGGGCCGCCTGGGAGGAGGCGAATCAGCCCGAAC
This sequence comes from Haloferax sp. AB510, assembly GCF_024136985.1. NCBI lineage: Archaea > Methanobacteriati > Methanobacteriota > Halobacteria > Halobacteriales > Haloferacaceae > Haloferax > Haloferax sp. AB510. Next base: position 42,928 of record NZ_JAMYJY010000007.1, on the reverse strand, counting down.
GTGAGCGTCGCGACCGCGAAGATAGTCGCGAACACCCTGGCCGTCCGACGGACGTAGTAGTTACTCATGGTTACGTTGCTCCACTCCGATTATTGCTCGGCCATGAGGTGTCCTTGGCGCGGGAGCCACTCGCTTGGCCACTTGATCGCTCGGTCGTCGCTCCCTTCCGCCGGGATGTCCCACTCGTCGTTGGTGAGCCACGACTGTTCGAGCTTCGCAACCAGCCCCAGTATTGGAAGGTTCTGGTTGTGGTGCCAGGCGACACGCTTGATGAGTTCCTCCGTCGTGGCTCGGTCTTGCGTGGTCGAAATCTCCTGTGCCACCGAGAGTGGGTCGATAGTCATCTCGCCGCCATCCATCCCGGGGACAGTCTGTTCGCCCTCCGGGAAGTTGTGGCCGCCGTCGATGTCCGGGTTAGTGAGCTGCCAGCGGAGCGGGAAGTATGGGAACGCCGACCGTGCACCACCGGGCATCCAGTAGAACGCGCCGATCTTGAAGTTGGACTCGATGTAGCCGCCGTAGAGATCTCCCGTCGGCTTCTGGCTGATTTCGAAGTCGAAGCCGAACGCGTTCAACTGGTCGACGACAGTGTTCGTCGCCGTGGTCCAGTCCGTCCAGCCAGCGGGGGTGTAGTACGTCCCACCGAGGGTTCGACCGCTGCTGTGTGTCCACGTGCCGTCTTCCTTCGAGTAGCCGGCCTCGCGGAGGAGCGCAGCGGCTTTGTCCGTCTGCGACGCCGCCATGCCGTACCCCTCGAAGGAGTCGTACGCATCACCGAGCCACGATTCCTGGTCGTCCGGGGCGATACCCGTAACCTTCGGTGCGGGCGCTTTCGTTCGCGGCCCCGCGTTATCAACGACCTGCTGGCGGTTGATGACGTGAGCGACCGCCTGCCGGACGTTTCGCTTCCCGAAGTCGGGGTCGTCGTGATTGAACAGGACACCGTACCCCCATTTCGCAGAGATGGTGACTTCTTCGACGGAGTCGGGGAAGTTGCCGACGATCTTCGGCGGCGCGAAGAGGCTCGTGACGAAATCGAGTTCGCGGCCCATCAGGCCCTGTTGGAGTGCGGTGTTGTCTGCCCGCGAGAGAAGCGAGATGCCCGCGAAGTTGATGTTGTCAGCGCCGTAGTATTCGGGGTTCCTCGTGAGTTCCCACGACTGCTTCGACTTCGACGCGACCGAGAAGGGACCGCTCGCAACCACGTCTCCTTCATATTTGAACTGCTGGAGTTCCTCGGCTTCTTTGTCGAGGAAGCGTTCGAAGGTCGGATGGTGCGCGAACAGTCGGAGTGACCCGTTGGCGAGCGTGTGTTTGATGACCTCCGGGTTGGATGGTCGCTTGAGGTTGAGAACGACGGTCTTGTCGTCTTCGCCCTGTTCGACGCTCTCGGTGAAGTCCCAAAGCGACGCGTTCATCTTCTTCATCAGGCGGAACTGTGTCAGGACGTCACGTGCAGTCACGTCTTCGCCAGTATCCCACAACAGGTCGTCGCGGAGCGTGAGCGTCACCGTCTGCCCGTCGATCGACCACGAATCGAGCGCGGCTAGCTCGAATTCACCGGTCGCAAAGTTGTAGGCCGCGAGCCGTTCGAAGACGAAGTTCCCCGCTCGTTCGTCGTAGTTCTGTGTCGCCTCCGGGTTTAGGTGTAGGTTCGTCGGGACGCCGTTGTTCGTGGCACCGACCATCTTCTTGTCGAGGACAGTCGTCCCACTCGACTCGGAATCGTCACCGCCAGTCTCGTCCCCGTTGGACCCGGTCGTGTCCCCGTTCGACCCACCGTCGTCAGTCGTTCCCCCTCCGGTGGAAGTACCGCTACACCCCGCAAGGGCTGCGATTCCGGTTGTCCCGGTTAGTTCGACGAAAGTGCGCCGGCTGATCAAGTCGCTAAAGCGGTCAGTACTGTCTGACATGGCGTACTGATAACAAACCATAGCCATTATTAATAAATATTTGGTTAGATGCGGTAGTTCGTTGTTGTAACGCTCCCGAGAGCGCCACCCGAACACGTCGGCGTCGGAGGGCACGACACGGTTTCGCGCTCGTCGCGAAACACGACCGTCTGCGCGACGATAGCCACGCGTTGGCAAATGTATAAGTAGTAGTGGTCTTCTCTTCGCTGTATGCAGTCAGAAAGCAAGCATCCCCCCTACAGAGATGAGACTCTACCGACCGACAAGCGCGTCGCGGACCTTCTCGACCGAATGACGGTCGAAGAGAAAGCCGGGCAACTCGTCGGCACGTGGGCGGGAGAGCTCGACGAGTTCAAATCGGTCGAAACAGTCGAAGACGAAATCGTCGAATCCGGAGTCGGCGCTGTTGCGTCGTTCGGGTGGGCCGGGGCGCTCGACTCTCGAATCGACGACGTGGTCGAGACGGTCAACCACCTGCAAGAAGTCGCGCTGTCGAAGACTCGACTCGGCATCCCGCTGTTGTTCAACGTGGATGCTGTCCACGGTCACGCGTACGTCGCCGAAGGGACAGCGTTCCCGAACGGACTCGGGATGGCGGCAACGTGGGATGAAGACGGCGTCGAGAGCGCAGCAGCGGCCACTGCAACCGAAGTCCGAAAGTCGGGGGCACAGCAGAACTATTCGCCCACGTGTGACGTTGCCCGAGAGCCGCGGTGGGGTCGCACCTTCGAGACGTTCGGCGAGAGTCCATTTTTGTGCGGACGGATGGCGGGTGCGATGGTACGCGGATACCAGGGCGACGGTCTCGGCGACCCAACCGCCGTGGCGGCAACCGCGAAACACTTCCCGGCCTATAGCGAGCCCGCACGAGGGGAAGATACTGCCCCCGTCGAAGTGTCCTCGTACCTCCTTCGAAACGTCTTCTTACCGTCGTTCGTCGACGCGATTGACGAGGGAGTCGCGTCCGTTATGCCCTGCTACAACGCAATCGACGGGAAACCCGCACACGCCTCGCGCGACTATCTCACAGACCTTCTCCGAGGGAAACTCGGGTTCGATGGCACCGTCGTCTCGGATTGGAACGGGGTCCGAATGCTCCACGAAGACCACCACGTCGCGAGCGACCACCGTGAGTCGGTCCGAATGACTCGCAACGCTGGACTCGATGTCGCATCAGTCGATGCGGTCGCGCACGCGGACCACCTCGTCTCGCTCGTCGAATCGGGGGCGGTTGCAGAACACGTTCTCGACGAGAGCGTCAGGCGCGTCCTCGACCTCAAATTCCGGCTCGGGCTCTTCGAAGACGCGTTCGTCGATGCGAACGAAGCGCGAGATGTCGTCGGTGCCGATGCGCACCGGGCCGACGCGTTAGCGACCGCGCGGAAGTCGATGACGCTCCTGCAGAACGACGACACGCTCCCGTTGGACCCCGCTGCCGACGTCCTCGTCGCTGGGCCGAACGCGGACAACCCCATTCACCAACTCGGTGGTTGGAGTGTCCCCGACGAGGCGGGCACCGATGTCATCTCAATCAAAGACGGAATCGAATCCGTGTGCGATGGGACGGTGACCTACGAGCAGGGAACGACGATAACCGAAGCGGTCGATATCGACGCCGCAGTCGAAGCGGCGAAGGATGCGGACGTCGCAGTGGTCGCCGTCGGAGAAAACTGGTATATCCACGAGTTCGGGCCGACCGCGGAGAGCGGGACCGCTCCCGACGAGTTTCCGAACCGGACCACGCTCGAACTCCCCGATGCGCAGCGCGACCTCGTGACGGCGTTGTACGAGACGGGGACGCCTGTCGTCGGCGTCCTCGTCACCGGTCGACCGCTGGCCGTGGAGTGGATGGCGGAGCATCTCCCGTCGCTGTTGCTGGCGTACTACCCGGGGACGATGGGTGGCCAAGCCGTCGCGGAGACGCTCTTCGGGGCGTGCGATCCCGGCGGGCGATTACCGATTTCGGTCCCCCGGTCCGCGAGTCACCTTCCAACCCGGTTCAATCACTTCCCGCACCCGGCACCGATCGGCCCCGACGAGCATCTTCCGTCGTACGACCCACTCTTCGAATTCGGTCACGGGCTGAGTTACACTGCGTTCGAGTTCGGCTCGATGACCGTGACGGACGAACGGATGTCTCCCCACGGGACCACGACAGTCGAACTTCCCGTGGAGAACGTCGGGGATCGACACGGTTCGACCGTCGTACAGGTGTACGTCACCGACCAGGCTGGAACGCGCATAACCCCGGTCCGGGAACTCTGCGGGTTCGAGCGTGTCTCGCTCGACCCCGGTGCCACAGAGACGGTGTCGATTCCCATTGATGCGGCATCGATTGGGCGCGTCGACGAAACTGGGAGAGTGTCGGCGATTCCGGGTGAGTACACCCTTCGTGTCGGCGAGCAAGACGTCACGATCACCGTCGAACCGAAATCCGACTGACCGACCCCGTCGCGGACTGAAGACCCCGTTCCGAGCGAGGTTTTTTGCGGCGATATCCTTCCTGGCAGTTCTTCGTCGAGAGCTCAGCCAAACGGTTCCTCCCGCTCGACGATGCGTCGAGAACAGACGCGGAACTGTCTCCTGTGAGCCGTCGCCCCGAGGTTTGTGAACGCCCTTATGGACGCCTCTGGACTCTCATTCGGTGTTTTCCGGAGGTCCCACTTCGTGACATTCGACCACATGAAACATACATACTATTTTCACCAGGTCATATAGACTAGCGTTTGAGAAAATAACTCAGAGCACAATGATGTCTGTGAGGATTCTTATCGTCTTAAATCTGGCTTTAGAACCTCTATTCTTGATTCTCTGTTTCAGATTGATTCGAACTATAAGACATCATATACAAGCAAATTTTCTGTATAGGGTGATGAAAAATAAGTTCACTGACATCACAAACGCCTGCTTGACGGCTTCTAACGGCGTATTTGTCCGTGGCGGGTGAGTCGGTTCGCTCCTCGGTCGGGACGTGAGGTCGTGACGTCGGCTTAGCTGTCATATTCTAGAGTGTCTCTGGGCTGGAGGGCACATTACCATTACAAAATTACGCCCGTAATGTTGGTACTGGTCGAACGCAACCGGCTCCTCGAAAAAGGGTCGGGCATCAGCGAAGTATTCATGGTGAATGATGGTGTGAGTGCGAGTATGGACCGCGAAACGCTGACGAAAGCACTCGAGTACGCGGACCTCACGTCGTACCAAGCCGACGCCTATCTCACACTCCTCGAGATGGGCGTCTCGCCTGCTATCGAAGTGGGCCGTGAGAGCGCCGTCCCCGTCTCGCAAGTGTACGACGTTCTCCGGAGCCTCGAATCGAAGGGGTACGTCGAAACGATCGAACGAGAGAAACTCTACGTGCAACCGTGTGACCCGGAGGCGGCGATGGCAGACCTCGAAACTAGGGGCGAACTCCTCAACGAGGCTGCCGAAGCGGTCCGCGAGCGATACCGGACCCCCGAGCGGATGGACGCGCGAGTCGGCGTCACCAAGCGTGTCGAGACAGCCGTCGAGAACGCACAGGAGCTCATCGACGACGCAGAAACCGTCGTGGAGGTTGCCGGGTCGTTCGAACAACTCCAGTCGCTCTCCCCAGCGCTCCAAGCGGCCCGCGACCGAGGTGTCGTCGTTCGTGCGTCCGTCTACATCGACCAGGGCGATGAACCGCCAGCAGCGTTCGACCCGAGTGGGGTGCTCTCGGAACTTCGTGTGTGCACCATTCCGGGACCGTTCCTCGTCGTCATCGACCGAAACCGGACGTGTTTCGGACCGAACACGCGCTCCGACGAAGACTACGGCGTCCTCGTCTACGACCGTATCCTGCCGTTTGTCTTTCACTGGTTCTTCCTCACCTGTCTGTGGAACCTCTACCCGACCGTCTACCTCGACGCCGAAGACCAGTTCACCTACGTGACCATCGAAGAGTTCATTCGAGATATCGTCCCGCTTTGGGAAAGCGGGTTCGAACTCGGGGCCACCGTCGAAGGCGTCGATCTTCCGGATGGAGGAGAGACGACTGTCGAAGGGAGCGTCGCCGACATCTCGTTCTACGGAGACGAGCGACCGCCGTCACGACTGGCACTGTCTGACCTGGGAGCGTACAAGAACCTCACACTCGACACGGGCGATGAAACGGCCGTCGTTGGCGGATGGGGTGCCGTCTTCGAAGACATGGAGATACGGACGATCACCTTGGAGCGTATCGACATCGGAGAGACCCCGTTCACCCACGAGAGACGAGACTGACCGGTCAGTTCTCGCCCGCTTCGAACGGCCGCCGACGGCTGCGGGACGGTTCTCCGACTCACAACACCGACGGTATTCACACACCTGATCGTGTTTCCATGACGGCTCGAGGACGAGCCCCGGTGAGACAGTCGAAACGGCGGTCAGAACGCCGATCCTCTCGACCGAACACCGTACCCGAAATCGAGTGAGATGCCGCAAAAGATTACGGGCATATCTATGTCATGGCAGTCGAGGATGGGCGGCTCAGTCGAAGCGCCCGGCGCTCGAACTCCGCGCGGCCATGTTCATGTTCACCTCGATGATGTTGGCCGTGCTCGTGACCATCTCGGGGATGGTGTCGCGGAACTGCTCGCCTTTGATGCGACTCGTCGGTCCGGAGACGCTCAGCGCGCCGAGGACGGTGCCGTTGCGGTCGCGGATCGGCGCGCCGACCGCGCGGAGGCCCTCGATTTCCTCCTCGTCGTTGCAGGCGTACCCCCGCTCGCGGATGGCGTCGAGCTCGTCGAACAGCGCGTCGCGGTCGGTAATCGTCGCCTCGGTCTTCGCCGGCAGGCCGTGTTGGTCGACGATTTCCCCCACCCGACTGCGCGGGAGGAACGCGAGGATGGCCTTCCCGGTCGACGACGCGTGGAGGTTGTCCGGTCGCTGAATCTTCGAGCGCTGGTACTGGCTGCCGACCGCGCGCTCGCCGCGCACCTTGAGCAGGCTGATGCGCAGACCGTGCTGTTCGGTCGAGAGGTGGGCGTACTCGCCGGTCTTCTCCGCAAGCGCCTCGACTTCCTCCTTGCCGACCTGGTAGAGTATCTGCTGGTTGCGCACGTACTCGCCCAGGAGGAGGAACTGGAGGCTGAGATGGTAGCTGTCGTCTTCCTTGGCGACGAGGTTGTTCTTCCGCAGGGTCGCGAGGTGGTTGTACACCGTGGACTTCGAGAGGCCCAGATAGTCGACTAACTCGGCGACGCGCGCCCCGTTCAACTCCTCGAGCGCCCGGACGACGCTGACCGCCGTGTCCACCGTGCTCAGCGTGCGGGACGGCGCATCGGTGTTGGGGTTCTCGGGCATGCTACGAGAACGTCTATCGGGTGTCATAGCTGTTCCGAATATCTTGCAATCGAAACGTGATGGGGACAATCGGTGTTGAGACCGCCGCTCGAAGGCGGCTTCGGTCGATACTTGTCAACCCCAACTCGAAACCGGAGCCGCCCGCCACCCTCGCCCAGCGCGAGCGCGAATGTGCGTCTCCCTCGAGACACACCGGAAGTGACGGCCGCCGCCCTCGACCTCGCTTGTCAGATGCGTGGAATCGGCTTCTCCGCGGATACTCGGCCGCTCGGTGACGCTATTCGCGGTCGAACCACACACGACTCGGAGAGCCGTTGTATTTGATGACAACACCGCGGAGCAGAGCGAATGGCTGCAGGTTTCGCAGGGAAAACTCGATGATTCACGAGGAGAGGGTTCGACTGAAGCGGGACGGAAAAACTGTGGTTCGCGTTCGAGCGCCTCCAGACCGCCGGAATACGAACGTCTGCCCGAGAGACGGTCCAGTTCGGGGCTGCGTGCCACATATCGAGACAGACACCGCGGCCGCGACGGAATCGCGACAGAGACGCGAATCTGGCCGTGAACTGTCTGAAAACGGGACCCTAGTTCACAACGAGGCAGGCCGTCGGCCGCAACTCACGCGCCGGCGAGGCGTGCGAGCGTCCCCGCGAGAACCGACGCTGCGGTCGCACAGTCCGCCCAGTCGGTCCATTCGCGTGGGTTGTGCGAGAGGCCGTCCGCGGACGGAGCGAACAGGAGTACGGCATCGGTTACCTCGGCAACATTTGCAGTATCGTGCATCGCCGCGGAATGCATGCGTTTCGCGTCGATATCCTCGGCCGCGGCGGCGTCGTGGGCGGCGCCGACGCAGTCGTCGGCCATCTGACTGGGGCGCTGGTCGCGGTAGCGGTCGAACGTCGTCTCGACCGGGTGGGTGGTTTCGAGGCGCGCGAGCGCGGCGTCGGCCCGTTCGGCGATAGCGTTCATCGCCCGGTAGTTCACGTCGCGGATGTCCATCTGCAGCGTGACCTCTCCGGGGACGATGTTACGCGCGTTCGGGGCCACGTCGAACTGGCCGACGGTCCCCACGGCAGTCTGGCTCTGGCTCTGCGCCACATCGTCGGCCGCGGCCCGGAAATCGACGACGAACTCGCTGGCGGCGACCAGCGCATCGCGGCGCTCGTCCATCGGCGTCGCGCCCGCGTGGTCGGCCTCGCCGACGATGTCGGCCGCGCAGGTCGTGATGCCGGTGATAGCGTCGACGACGCCGACCGCCGCGCCCGCGGACTCCAGCACTGTTCCCTGTTCGATGTGGAGTTCGGCCCACGCGTCCCACGCCGCGGCGTCGATGGTGTCAGTCCCGCGGAAGCCGATGGCGTCGAGGTGGGCGTCGAGGGTCGTGCCCTCGGCGTCTCGGAACGCGAGCGCGTCGTCGGCGTCTCGCGCCCTCGTCGCCACCGACGACCCGAGCAGGCCGTGCGAGAAGCGCGCGCCCTCCTCTTCGGTGAACGAGACCACGTCGATTGGGCGGTCGAGGCTCACGTCGGCGTCTCGTTCTTGGAGCGTCCGGACCGCTTCGAGCGCCGCGTAGACGCCGAGCGGACCGTCGAAAATGCCGCCCTCGGGGACCGAATCGAGGTGACTTCCCGTGGCGACGGGTGCCGCGTCGGGGTCGGCTCCGGCGGGAACCCACCGCCCGGCGACGTTACCCACGGCGTCGATGCGGACCGAGAGGCCGGCGTCGCGCAGTCGCTCGACGAGGTACTCGCGGGCGCGGCGGTCGGCGTCGCTCCCCGTCAGGACGGTGCGGCCGCGTCCCGCCGGCGCGTCGATGTCGCCGAAGCGGGCGTTCGCTTCGATGTCCTCGCGGAGTCGCTGCTGGGAGGCCTGCATGTGCGACTCAACTCGCAAACGATGTCTAATAATTGTGTGTGTTCGTGGCAGATTCTACGGGGCGACGGCGGCGATGACGGGTGAGACGCGCGGCTGGTCGGGGTCGAACAGCCGGGTCGAATCGCCGCGTTAGAGCGTTCGAATCGTCTGACACACTACGTCGACGCCGATGTCGAGGGCGTCTTCGTCGATGTCGAACCGCGAGGTGTGGTGGCCGAACTCGTTGCTCGCACCGATGCCGACGTAGGTCGCCTTCCCGCCGTGTTCCTGTACGCGCCGGATGAGGTAGGAGGCGTCCTCGCTGCCGCCGATGTCGAGTCGCGGGACCGTTTCGGTCACGTCGTCGAGGTCGGCCGCCGACGCGAGGACGGCCTCAACCATCTCGTCGTCGGCCGTGAACGTCGCCGTCTTTCCGTAGAGGCCCGTCTCGACCGACACGTCGTGCATGCCCGCGGCGTGGTCGAGCATGCGTCGCGCCTTCTCGAGCATGTACTCGTTCAGGTCGGCGGTCCCGCCGCGGACCTCGACGCGGAGGCGCGCCTCTTCTGCGATGATGTTCTGCGGATTGGGGGACTCGAACTTCCCGACGTTGATGCGGGTCGTCCCGTCGGCGTGGCGCGGAATCCCGTAGAGGTTCTGGACCGCGGCCGTCGCCGCGTGGAGCGCGTTGCGCCCCTCGTTCGGCGCGTTGCCCGCGTGGCTCGGCGCGCCCTCGAAGGTCACGTCGAGTTTCGCGTTCGAAAGCGGGTTCTCGTAGGCGGCGATGACCGTCCCCGTGGGGTTGCCGAGGCCGAGGTGGAGCGCGAGGAAGTAGTCGATGTCCGCGAGCAGGTCGGTCTCGCTCATCGGCTTGCCGCCGCGGCCGCCTTCCTCCGCCGGCTGGAAGAACAGTCGGAGCGTGCCGTCGAATCCGCCGTTGTCGTCGAGGTCGCGGGCGATGCCGAGGCCGATGGCGGTGTGACCGTCGTGGCCGCACGCGTGCATCTCGTTGGGGTGCGTGCTCGCGAAGCCCAGTTTCGCGGGGCGATGTTCCTCGTCGCTCGATTCGGTGCGTTCGAGGGCGTCCATGTCGACGCGGACGCCGACAGTCGGCCCGTCGCCGAAGCGCTTCTCGGCGACGAGCCCCGTGATGCCGTCCATCCGGTCCAGGTAGGCCTCGGGTGCGCCTTCCTCGCGTGCGCGTTCGACTGCGGCCGCGACCGCGTCGTCGTCGGGGACGCCCAGTCGCTCGTCTTCGGCGACGGCGTGCGGGCCGAGGTGGAGTGTGAACTCGCGGTCGTCGAGCGCGGCGGCGATGAGGGCTGTCGTGCGGAACTCCTTCCACCCGGACTCGGGGTGGGCGTGAAGGTCCTGTCGTAACTCTCGCAGAGAGAGCGTGCTGGCGTACGCCATGAAGCCGACATTGCAACCACCCGGTTAAACTGTTTGGGAAGCGGTAGCACAACGAACGCGTCCGGAACTCCATTGCGAGATAGTGCCAGGATTGTGAGGGGTTGCCAAAGCTATAAATAACGGTGTTTCATGAGCTAAGGTATCACGCGTACCGCTACAAGGGTGTGTACGTAGCTCCAGAAAACAATGTCAGACGACAACATTACCGAGATAAACATGGACAGACGGCAATTTATTGCGGCCGCGAGCGCGGTCGGGGCGACCGCGTTTGCGGGCTGTACCGGCGGCGATTCCGGCGGTTCCGACGGAACCGAGACGAGCGGCGAGAGCACCGACAGCGGTTCGTCGGGCAACTCGGGCGAGACCGTCCGCGTCAACGTCGCACTCGCCGCGGAGCCGTGGAACTTCGACCCCGCGCTCTGGACGGACACCGCGACCAGCACCATCGGCGGCCTCATCTACGACGAGGTCATCGAACTGACGCCCGACTCCGAACTCCAGCCCGGCCTCGTGACCGAGGTTCCCGACCCCGTCGACGGCGGGACGGCGTTCGAGTACACGCTCCGCGAGGGCATCACGTTCCACAACGGCGACGAGGTGACCGTCGAGGACTTCAAGTACTCCGTCGACTGGATTCTCAACCCCGACAACAAGTCGCCGGTCAAGAGCCGCCTCCCGTTCGTCGAGGACACCGAAATCGTCGGCGACCGGACGCTTCGGCTCAACCTCTCCCAGCCGTTCGGGACGCTCAACTGGTGGCTCACCCGCGGCCTCGAAGGCATCGTCCCCGAAGGCTCCCGCGGCGACACCGCAGACGGCAAGGGACCGAGCGGCCTCGCGACCGACCTCACGCAGGACCCCTCCGGCGCTGGCACCGGCGCGTTCAAATTCGTCGAGTGGAAAAGCGGAAGTCACGTCCTCCTCGAGAAGAACGAAGACTACTGGAAGGAGGGATCGCCCGCCGTCGACGAGTTCAAGTTCAACTTCATCGGCGAGGACTCCACGCGCCTCGCGAACCTCCGTTCGGGCCAGCTCGACCTGACGGACAAGGTTCCCCCGAAGGACTTCGAGAGCCTCAGCGGCCAACCCGACATCACGACCGAGTCCGTCCCCGGTAACTTCACCCAGGTACTGTACGTGAACCTCATGGAGTCCGAGGGCAACCCGATGAGCAACCGGCACAACCGCCGCGCGGTGCTGTTCGGCATCGACCGCGAGGAGATTCTCGACGAGGTGTTCTACGGGCAGGGCGCGGTCCAGAAGGGACCGTGGTACCCCGACAGCGACTGGACCTCGCCGAAGCTCAAGGAGATGCAGATGTATGACCCCGAGAAGGCCAAGAAAGAACTCGAACTCGCGGGCAACCCCGACGGCTTCGAGATGGACATCATCGCCACCAAGGGGTCGTGGTTCAAAGACGAGGCCGTCGTCATCCAGAACCAACTGTCGAAAATCGGCATCGAAGCCAGCGTCACCGCCGTCGACAAGTCCACGCTCCTCAACCAAGTGTACAGCACGGACACGTGGCACGCCGCGATGGAAGACTGGGCGCAGTCGATTCCGGTTGCCACGTCGTGGCTCGACGCCGGCTACGCCGACAACAACCACAACCACAACAACTGGCACCACCCCTCCGACGACCTCGAAGACATCTACGCGCCGAGCGGCCCCGCCGCGCCCGAAGACGCCGAGGGCGACTTCTCGAACGGCCACGAGTGGTACGTCTCGAAGCTCCGCGAGGCGCAGGCGTCGACGGACGAACAAGTACAGAAGGAAATCGTCTGGGAACTGGAGGAGTACCTCGTCGAACACGGCATCCAGATCGACATCGCCTACGTCAACAAACTCGAGGCGTGGCGCAACGCCGTCAACGACTACGACGTGGGCACGTTCCAAGACAACTACCGCTTCGTCTCGAAGGGTGAGTGACGAACAGATGCACACGCGTTCGCGCCAGCCACGTCGAGTTCCAACGGCGACCCGGGAGGTGACTCAGCCGTGAGCATGTTCCGGTTCGTCCTCAAGCGCCTGCTGTTGAGCGTTCCCGTCCTCCTCGGGGTGAGCGTCGTCGTCTTCGCGCTCGTCCACCTCGCACCGGGCGGTCCGGTGCGGGTGATGCTCGGCCCGCTCAGCAGCGAGGAACTCGTCAGGCAGATTCGACTGGAGATGGGGCTCAACCGCCCGCTGTACGTCCAGTACGGTCTGTGGATGCTCGACGCCATCCAAGGCGACTTCGGCGTGTCGTGGACGGTCCAGCAGGGGACGCCCGTGACTGACATCATCGTCGAGCGCATCCCGCTGACGGTCGAGCTGTCGATTCTCAGCATGATCACGGCGATTCTCATCGCCATCCCGGCGGGCATCATCAGCGCCGTCCGCAAGGACAAGCCCGCGGACCACGCCGCGCGCATCGCCGCGCTGTCGGGGATTTCGATTCCCGATTTCTGGCTGGGAATCATTCTCATCATGATCTTCGCGGTGCAGTTTTCGTTCCCGTGGGCGACCGGCGGCTGGACGCCGCCGTGGGTCGACCCGGTGGCGAACCTCCAGCAGTTGTTCCTCCCGGTCATCACGCTCGGGACGGCCTACTCCGCGCTCATCGCCCGGATGATGCGCTCGGAGATGCTGGACACGCTCAGTCAGGACTACGTCAAGACCGCCCGCGCGATGGGTATCGGCGCGCGCGAAATCGTCCTCAAGGACGCCTCGAAGAACGCGCTCATCCCCGTCGTGACCGTCATCGGTGTCGGACTCGGCCAACTGATGAACGGCGCGATTCTGACCGAGACGGTGTTCAACCTCCCCGGTATCGGCAAGCTTCTGATACTGGCCATCGACCGCCGCGACTACCGCATCATCCAGGCGCTCATCCTGTTCATCGCGAGCGTGTTCGTCTTCGCGAACCTCGCGGTGGACGTGCTGTACGCCTACCTCGACCCCCGCATCAGACACGATGGAAACTAACATGGCAACGACAGACCACACGGACGAGGCGGTGCCGGCCGCGCAAGCCCCCGGTACGCACCACAGTCAGTTCGAGATGTTCTGGAAGGAGTTCCGCAAGAACACCCTCTCGCTCGTGGGGACCGCGATTATCCTCACGATGCTCCTGACCGCACTGTTCGCGCCGTTTCTCGCCCCCCACGACCCGACGACGCAGTTCGAGGCACCGGACGGCGAACACAACCCGATGCCGATGGGCACCGAGATGATCGTCGAGAACGACGCCGGCGAGGTCGTCGGCACGACGACGGCCTACCTCGGCACCGACCACCACGGTCGGGACATCCTCTCGCGCATCATCTACGGGTTGCGGACGCTGATGACCGTCTCGCTCGGCGTCGTCGGCTTCGCGATGGCGATTGGCGTGACCGCCGGCGCGATTGCGGGCTACTACCGCAACACCTGGGTCGACGAGGTCGTCATGCGCTTCATGGACATCCTGTTTTCCTTCCCGAGTCTCATCCTCGCCATCGCGGTGCTCGGCGTGCTCGGGGTCGGAAGCACGGAGTACGGCTCGTTCACCCTCCCGAACATCGTGAAGGTCATCGCCGTCATCGGCGTCGTCTACATCCCGAGTTTCGCGCGCGTCATGCGCGGGTCGGTCCTCAAGGAGATGGAAGAAGACTACGTCGACGCCGCGAAGTCCCTCGGCGCGAGCGACCGACACATCCTCGTGAAGGACATCGCCGTCAACACCCTGCCGACCGTCGTGGTCCAGGGGACGCTCTACATGGGGACGGCCGTCCTCGCCAGCGCCGCGCTGTCGTTCCTCGGGCTCGGTATCCAGCCGCCGAACGCGAGCCTCGGACTGATGCTGTCGAACGCCCGTGGCTACCTCTACAGCGGCGAGTGGTGGTACTCGGTGTTCCCCGGCCTCGTCATCGTCGTCACCATCCTCGGGTTCAACCTGCTCGGTGACGGCCTGCGCGACGCGCTCGACCCCCGCAACGACGGAGGCGAGCGATGAGCGTCGAACCGGACGAACAGCCGGTGCTCGAAATCCGCGACCTCGTCACGCGGTTCTACACCGACGAGGGGACGGTCAAAGCCGTCGATGGCTCGTCGTTCGACCTCTACGAGGGTGAGACGCTGGGCATCGTCGGTGAGTCGGGTTCCGGCAAGTCCGTGACCGCGCTGTCGATGCTCCAACTCGTCGACAGCCCCGGTCGCATCGAGGGGGGAAGCGTCCGTTACCGCGGCGACGACCTGCTCGAAAAAAGCGAGGCGGAGATGCGGTCGATTCGGGGCAACGACATCGCGATGATGTTCCAAGACCCGATGACGAGTCTCAACCCCGTGTTCACCGTCGGCGACCAGATCAGCCGGGTCATCAAGACTCACCAGGACGTGTCGGACGCGGCGGCCCGCGAGCGGACCATCGAACTCATGGCCGACGTGGGCATCCCCGAACCGACCTCGCGCGTCGACAACTACCCCCACCAGTTCTCCGGCGGGATGCGTCAGCGCGCGCTCCTCGCGATGGCGATCTCCTGCGAGCCGGACGTGCTCATCGCCGACGAACCGACGACGGCGCTCGACGTGACCATCGAGACGCAGATATTCACCGTCCTCGATAAACTCCAAGAGAAGTACGGGATGAGCATCATCCTCATCACCCACGACCTCGGCGTCGTCGCCGGGACCTGCGACCGCGTCGCCGTCGCCTACGGCGGCCGCGTCGTCGAGCGCGCTGGGGTGGACGCACTCTTCGAGAACCCACGGCATCCCTACACCCGCGGCCTCATGCGGTCGATTCCGCGGCTCACCGACGACACCGACCGACTGACGCCCGTCGAGGGCGACGTGCCAAACCTCACGGACCTGCCGTCGGGCTGTTCGTTCCACCCGCGGTGTCCCCACGCGACCGCCGAGTGCGAGTCGTACGACCCCGAACTGCGGGAGGTCGAACCCGGCCGGGAAGCGGCGTGTCTCCACGCGCGCGGCTACAACCTCTCGAAGTCGGCCATCGAGATGGAGCGTGCGGAGGCCGACGGCGGCAGTCCCGCGACGCCCGCGACCGATGGGGGTGCGTCCCAATGAGCGACGACCCGCTGTTGTCCGTCTCGGGGCTCCACAAGTACTTCACGCAGAACGACGGCTTCATCGACCGTCTGCTCGGTGCCGACGAGACCGTGAAGGCCGTCAACGGTGTCTCGTTCGACATCGAGCGCGGCGAGACGCTCGGCCTCGTCGGCGAGTCCGGTTCGGGCAAATCGACGACCGCGCGGTCGGTCCTCCGGCTGGACGAACCAACGAAGGGGACGATCAGCTACGACGGCACCGACCTGACGGCGCTGTCGGACCGGGAGATGACGGAGATGCGAAAGCGCATCCAAATCGTCTTCCAGGACCCCGCATCGAGTCTCAACCGCCGGAAGACCGTCGGCCAAATCATCAAACAGCCGATGGAGATTCACGGCCTCTACGAGGGCGAACGCGACGCCCGCGTGGACGAACTCATGGAGACGGTCGGCCTCCCGCCGCAGTACTCGAACCGCTACCCCCACGAGTTCTCCGGCGGCCAGCGCCAGCGCATCGGCATCGCCCGCGCGCTCGCGGTCGACCCGGACTTCATCGTCGCCGACGAGCCCGTCTCGGCGCTCGACGTGTCGATTCAGGCGCAGATCCTCAACCTGCTCGAGGACCTTCAGGAGGAGTTCGACCTAACGCTGTTGTTCATCGCCCACGACCTCAGCGTGATTCGCCACGTCTGTGACCGCGTCGCCGTGATGTACCTCGGCGAAATCGTCGAACTCGCGGACGCCGACGAGCTGTTTTCGAATCCGCAGCACCCCTACACGCGGGCGCTGTTGGGTGCGATTCCCCAGCCGGTCCCGGAGCTGGCGCGGCAGCGGCAGGTGCTCGAAGGCGAGGTCCCCTCGCCGCTCGACCCGCCGTCCGGCTGTTCGTTCAATCCGCGGTGTCCCGAGGCGACAGAAGAGTGCACGTCGGTCGACCCGACGCTCGACGAGGTGGCGGGCGCGACCGGCGGCCACAAGGCCGCCTGCATTCACGTCGACGAGTTCGAGACCGGGGCGGGCGTCCCGAGCGCCGCACAAGACGTCGACGAACGGTTCAGCATCGAGAACTTCGACGCCGAACCGACGGTCGCGACCGACGGTCGCGGACGGGGTCAGGGTGACGACGACAGATGAGCATCGCCGTCAAACCGATGCTCCGAATCGTCCTGACGTTTGCCATCGTGTGGTTCTACCGCGGGCTGTTGCCGCCGCTGTCGCCCATCGCGAGCACGGTCGCGCTGGTCGTCCTCGCGGTGCCGACGTGGGTGGTCGTGAGCCGCCTGCTGTTCAACTCCGGCGGGGCGCTGGCGATGATAGACGACGAGTTCGACCGTACCTAGTAGGTGGCTGCCGAACCATGGCATCCGTTCGAGACCCTCTGCGTCCAAGCGAATAGAGTCACGTTGGCGTTCTATAGAATAGCATAAATATAACAATAATGACTCAGAATACAACTGAGGGTCCTTTCAATGAGGGGAAATCAGATATGTCTTGAATACGGGAGTAAAAGTACAATTATATTGGGATATTTGTCTGATTAGTATATATTCCGAATATCAGGAATGAGTATATTTGAAAAAATATTAAATATATACTTTTATTTTTTATAAAATAACTATGTGTGTCTCATAGGTGTGTCACGAATAAACAATATTCGTCTGTCCAAATCATCCTCGAGTGAAGTCCTGGGCCTTCCTCTACATCTGCGTCAATACCCACTCTCAGAGACTGCGGAGCGGATAGGAAGCAAAACACTAGAAGAGGCGATTCGAACCGAAGTTTCGAGGTTCGACGGAGGCTGTTCTATTGCGAAGCGGAGGACGGTAGAGACGCGGCTGTTCGTCGGGTCATCACCGGTTGGAGAGTAGTTCCTCGGGGTCGAATCTGGTGGCCGCGATGTGTCGAGGACCACCATCGACGGCGACTTCATCGTCCTGTTGGTTGAAATAGTACGTGGCGAGAATCGTCCCGTCGTCGAGTACGGCCGCGCGCGGGTAGCCGAGGTCGTAGTTCGCACCGTCGTCACGGAGAATCCACTCGCGGCTCCACGTGGCACCGTCGTCGTGACTCACACGTGCGCGGATACCGTACGGTGGATGGCGATATCCGTAGATACACACGAGTGAACCATCGTACTCCAAGAGTTTGCTCGGTGCGCCAAGGTCGTTCACTCGCGAGACGAACGTCCAGTTTCGCCCGTCGTCAGTTGAGCGATAGATCTCGGTCCACTCACAGTCGACGGAAATCTTACAGCGCACGGCCGCGACAAGCGTCCCGTCGTCAAGCAGTACTGGCGAGGGGCACAGCATGCGGTACTTTTCGCTCCCACCGATCTGCGACAGGAACGACCAGTTTTGTCCCCCATCGAACGACGCGTACACGATCGGCACGTCGTGGGGGTCGGTGCTGGTTTTCCCCGTTAGCATCAACAGGAGGGTGCCATCTTCACGAGTAATGTACGACGGGCGGCCCTGGATTCGCTCGAAGTCGAACATGGGGAGCCGTTTCGCATCGCTCCACGAGTCCCCCCCCATCGTCGGAGAGTTTCACCCACGGCACCGCGTCAGAGGCAGCCGAATGCGGCGAAGACCAACAGGCCATGAGCGTATTCTGATTCGAGAAGTCGTGCGCCTCGATGTCCGGAATCTCGTTGTAGAGGACCTGTTCAGAGGTCTCGACGTTGTCCGAGATGACGCCGTCGTCCGTCCACGTCGCGCCGCCGTCGGTGGTGCGCATCGCACGGATGGACCCGTAGGTCTCGATACGCGCGTGGCTCAACTGATTCTGCTTATTCTCGGTCGGAGAGACGACGCTCCCGTAGCGAACGACCTTAGCGTCGTGGAGATTCTCCGGAACTGAGTAATCACAGTCGTGGTTGATGAACCCGACGACGACGCCGTCATCGGTCTTCCACATCCCGCCGTTGAACGGCCACGCTGAGAACTCATCATCACTGTGGTAGACGATAGTGTGTTCGGCACTCTCGACGCTCTTGGGTGACGCTAACATGTGTCTGTTTCAGAGAGTTGGGGCGGGGATATTAAAGATATCGCAGCCGGTCGTGGAGCCGAGCTACGCACCGACGACTTCGACAAACGTCGCGTTGCAGTCCGTACATCGCATCGTCGTGATGGTTCGCGTTCGGCAGCACGTCTCTTCAGTTCGCTGCTGAATGTTCGGTTCACCGTCGCAGGTTGGGCAGCGTTCGAGGAACAGTCGAAGCTCACCGAGCGCCACGCCTCGTACTCTCGAAGACAGATCGTGCCAGTTCGGGAGCTCGGTGGCCAGCGCTACCGCACCGGCCGCGTCGGCGAGGAAGGCGGCTCGAGATGGCCACCGACCGACGTGTGCCCCATCGACGGAGATGGCGAAGTCAGCAGCCGATTCGTCGACAACCACCTCAGACGAATCAGCATCGACGAACGCGGACACCGAGAGCGCGGTGTCCACGTCGGAATCAATCGTGTCGATGGCGTTCGTCCACGCGGCGTGAAAACGGTCCGTCAGGCAGAAATCGGCCCCACCGTCGCACGGTACAAGTACGCCGTTGTCGACGAGGAGGGTGTCGTGGTCGGCGTTGGTCACGTCGACTGGCTCCGAGTGCGAATCGACGGCCGTCTGTTCCGGCCCGTGTTCGAAATACGCCATCACCCGCGAGGGAAGGTATCGCTGTGTCAGCGTCGGTGTGCCGGGTATCAGATACCCGCGGAGGCTGATGACTGCGGCCGACACCGCGAGGACGACCGCACTCAGGAGTGGCAATCCAACCCACGCGACGAGTCCAGCGAGTGCGATGGCCAAGGCGGCGTTTACGCCAGTACAGGGGAGACACCGGTTCTCGCCCGTGTACGCTGGATTCCGGACTCGGTCGAGCACGACTGAATCACGCTGTCGCATCCAACTCATCGGTCACCTCGTCACACGTCCGGTCCGCGAGTCACGACGTCGTCCCGGGAGTCGAAGAGGTGCGTCGTCCGGGCCTCGATAGCGAGGCGGATCTCCTCGCCCTTCTCGTAGGAGTTGTCGGCCGGGAGCGTCACCCGAACCTCGCCCTGCGGGCCCTCGATAGTTGCCAGCATCTGCTTTCCGATTCGCTCGATGAGAGTGATCTCGCCTTCGAGGTCTCCGTGGTTCCGATCAAGCGTGACGTCTTCGGGGCGGACGCCAACCGTGACTTCGTCGCCGACGCTGAGCGCCGTTGAGTCGACCACTTGGAGTTCGACGTCTTGCCCGTCGATGGCGACGATGGCCGTCTCACCGCTCGCGCGGTCGATAGTCCCGTCGAAGAAGTTCATCGATGGGTTGCCGATGAAGTTCGCGACGAACCGGTTCGCAGGTCGCTGGTAGAGTTCGTCCGGCGTCCCGATCTGTTCGATACCACCGTCGTTGAACACCGCGATACGGTCGCTCATCGTCATCGCTTCCTCCTGGTCGTGCGTCACGTAGATCGTCGGCTTCTTTACGCGGTCGTGGACGCGCTGAATCTCCTTGCGAATCTCGACTTTCAGCTTCGCGTCGAGGTCGCTCAGCGGCTCGTCCATCAGGAACGCCTCCGGTTCGTGGACGATTGTTCGCGCTAAGGCCGCCCGCTGTTGCTGGCCACCGCTGAGTTCGCCGGGGTACTTCTCCAGTAGTTCTCGAATCTGCATGATGTCCGCGGCCTCTTCGGCGTTCTCGTGTCGCTCTTGCTTCGGAACGTTCCGGACTTTCAGCGGGTAGGAGATGTTCTCTTTCACCTTCATGTGTGGGTAGAGGGCGATGTTCTGGAACATCATCGCCAGATTCCGCTTGTGAGCCGGTTTCCCCGTCATGTCCTCGCCGTCGAACCGGATACTCCCGCTCGTCGGCGTTTCGAGGCCCGCGATACAACGGAGCGTCGTCGTCTTCCCACACCCGGACGGGCCGACGAACGTGAAGAAATCGCCTTCGTCGATGCTGAAGTCGATACCATCGACGGCCGTGATCGTTCCGGACGGCGAACTGAATTCTTTTCGCAGGGAGCTAACCTCAATAGTCATTGATTGACAACCACTCACACGTTATTCGACGGGGACATTATACGTTTCGGTGAACGCAGGATCTCTGCTGCCAGAACGGACGAAAATGAGAGGGGTGTCGAAGGACCGCGTGGTCGACTGTTACATCTGTCCGCCGACTTCGAACCCTTCGAGGAGGTACTTCTGGAGCGCGAAGACGAAGATGAACGCCGGGATTACCATCATCACGCTCGCGGCCATGACCTCTCCCCAGAGAGTCTGTTTCTGAATCGTGAACATGTGGATACCCACGGTGAGCGGCCAGTTTTCACTCGTCGGCATGATGATGCGGGGAATCGTGTACGCACCCCACGCCGTTGCATACGAGAAGATGGCTACCGCGATGACACCGGGTTTCGCCATCGGTAGTGCGATCTCGTAGAACGCCCGGAACGGCGACGCGCCCGCCATCTGGGCGGACTCTTCGAGCGAGATGGGAACGTTCTGGAAGAACTTCCACATCAACCAGATGCCGAACGGCAAGGCGGTCGCGGTAACCGCCAAGATGAGGCCGAGGTGGCTGTTGATGAGGCCGATGCGACTCCAGAAGATGAACATCGGGATCGCGAGCAGAATCTGCGGGAACATGTACCCGAAAAGAATGATTCTCGCGAACGTCTTCTTGTGTGGGATGTCGATGCGCGTGAGCCCGTAGCCAGCCAGCGTCGACATCGATGTCGTGACCACGACGACGCCCACCGAGAGAATCATGCTGTTTTTGAAGTACGTCGGGAAGTTCGTCCCCTCGAACGTGTTGACGAAGTTCTCGACGGAGAATATCTGCGGTAGCAGCGTTTGCGGAACGTTGTAAATCATGTCCGTCGGCCGTAGCGCCGTACTGACCATCCAGAAGATGGGGAAGATGACGACGAACAGCTGCAGCACCAACAGGGCGTTCAGCGTCAAGTTCCACCCCGTCGACCGACCCTGGTGCGAGAGGTGCGTCAGCGGGTTCCACGGCTTGTCCACGGTCCGCTGTTTGACGTTCGACCACTTGCGTCCGATGTCGTTACGAATGCTCATTCTGCACGCACCTCCTCAGACGGCTCGAAGATCCGGAAGTACAACACTGCCGCGACCAACAAGACGAGGAACAGCACGGTCGAAACGGCCGCGGCGATGCCGAGCCGACTCGTCCCGAAGGCGATGTTGTACGCGTAGATGGGTGCGGTCGTCGTCGCTCCTCGCGGTCCTCCTTGCGTGAGGACCCAGATGTAGTCGAAGGTGTTGAACATCCACACCGCACGCAGCAGCAGCACGATAAAGAACACACCCTTCAGGTTCGGCAGGGTGATATCTCGGAATCGCTGGTAGGCCGTCGCACCGGACATCTTCGCCGCCTCATAGAAGCTCTCGGGGATAGCCTGCAGTCGAGCGAGCACCATCACCGTGACGAAGATAGAGTCTTTCCAACTACTCGTGAGAATCGCCGCGAGCATCGCCGATCCTTGGTCTCCGAAGAACGACACGTACCCTTGGGTGAGACCGATCTGGACGGCGAGCTGGTTGACGATTCCCCACTGCGAATTGAGCATCCAGAGCGCCATGAAGCCGATGACGGCGTTCGGGATGAGGTACGGGAGAATTGCGAACGTGCGCGCGATATTCACGAACTTGAACGACCGGTTGAGCAATAGCGCGAGAGTCGTCCCGAAAATCACCTGAATGACGACCGAGCCACCCGCGTATATCACCGACCGGTTGAGCGCATCGTAGAACGAGTCGCTCGTCAGGAGCGACTCGAAGTTCGCAGTCCCGATCCACTGCCACTCGTTCGAGAAGGCGTTGATGTTGAAGAAACTCGCGCCGATGACGCCGATAATCGGAACGAGATTCACGAACGTGAAGAGTAGCATCGGCGGGAGAATCGTCAGCGCGGCCAATACCTTCTTTTTTGAGAGGAACTCGAACACCTCGTCTCGTAACTCTCGAGCCCGGGAGCCATGCTTGTTGATTGTACTCATGGAACGTGCCAATTCTTCATGAACCAACGGTAAAAACCTTCCCATCAGTACAGTCACAGCTGTTCGAGAGACGAACGAAGACTCCAGTCACCCGATCCACTGTCTTCTCGCGTCCCCCCATAGATTATTATAGGATCACCCGAGAACGTACTGACGATCATGGTATTTAGCGAGCCAAGAGTAGGCTTCGGGACGTGGCAGAACACTGATCCGGAGGCCTGTGCCGAAAGCGTACGAACGGCACTAGAGATGGGCTACCGACACATCGATACCGCACAGCTGTATGAAAACGAAGCCTACGTGGGCGATGGAATCGAACGAGCGGACGTCGACCGAGAGGAGATTACCCTTGGGACGAAGCTCTGGCCGGGCGACCTCGCGTCCGACCGGGTCCCCGACGCAGTCGCCGAGAGCCTCGACCGCCTTGGCGTGGACTATCTCGACATCCTCTACGTTCACTGGCCAGCGAAGGACTACGACGCCGCCGACACGCTCGGCGCGTTCTCGGAACTCCGAGACGAGGGACTGATTCAGCATATCGGTGTCAGTAACTTCACTCCCGAACTGCTGGACGAGGCGCAGGCGGCCTGCGACGCCCCAATCGACGTCAACCAGGTCGAGCTTCATCCACTCCTCCCGCAACCGGACCTCCTCGAGTACTGTCGCGGTCACGACATCGAAGTCGTCGCCTACTCCCCGCTCGCCCGCGGGAGGGTCTTCGAGATTCCGGAGATCACCGACATCGCCCGCGAAAACGGCCTCAGCCAAGCACAGGTCGCCATCGCGTGGCTGCTCTCGAAAGACGGCGTTAATCCCATCCCGAAGGCGTCGAGCGAGGCGCACATCCGTGGGAATCTCGAAGCCGCGGAAATCGAACTCACCGCGGAAGAACTTGCTCGGATCGACGACATCGACCGCGAGCTTCGGATCGCCGACCGAGACTGGGTCGACTGGTAACCTCGAACGCTCGGCGCGAATCGAACCGAGCCGAGAACTGTTTTTGCGGTCGTGCTGCGAGCGGGACTCGAGAACTGGAACTCCCACGGCAGAACCGACGCCAGCGACGACGAGTGTCCGCTCGACGATCGTCGGCGCGTTCGTCTCAAGGGGAGCGGCTATCGAAGACGCGGGACGGGTCGCTGAAAGGGCCCATCCGATCGGCAGGCTGTTTCGAGGTCTGACGGACAGACCGGTCAGTGCTGGCCGAGTTTCTCCGTCCTAATCGTCGGCGTGGACGATTTCTCTCGTTCCTCGGTCGTGCATCTGTGAGACTGCGTCCTCAATGGCCGCGCGCTTCTCGTCACCGTCTTCGACTCCGTCGAAGGGATGGAAGAGACAGCCCGCATCGCGTCCGAGCACGTCGATCGCCGTTTTCTCGCCAGCGGGGAAGTTCGATTCGTAGTTCTCCATCGCGGCGCGGATGAGCGGGACGAGCGCGAAATGAAGGTCTCGGGCACGGTCGTAATCGCCACGTTGTGTGGCTTCCCAGATTTGGACGGAGATGCGTGGACAGACACTACTGATACCCACGATCCCGCCGTTGACACCCAATGTGTACGTTGGGAACTGGCCGATGCTCATCCCGCCGAGCACGAAGCCGTCATCGCCGATGGCTCGGAGATAGTGCGTCAGATTGCCGAGCGTGCTGCTGACTTTGATGCCGACGACTTCCGGGATGTCCCGGACGAGGTCACCGACGAGTTCCGCGTCGAGGTCGAGCAACGACATGACGTCGTAGATGACGATTGGTAACTCGGAAACGTCCGCAATTGCGCGGTAGTAGTCGCGGATCGAGTCGTTGTCGGCCATGTGCGAGCCGACGTACCCCGTCGGTGGCATCGCCATGATGAAGTCCGCACCCGCGTCACGAGCCAGTTCCGCTTTTACGGTGGCCTCGCGCGTCTGTCGTGCGATGACTCCCGCGACCACGGGAACGTCGCCGTCCACTTCGTCGACCGCGACGTCGTAGAGTTGCTTGAGTTGGTCGTCGGTCATTCGCATCCCTTCGCCGGTGCTTCCGCCGACGACGACGCCTGAGACGCCAGCACCGAGATGGTAGCGAATCTCATCTCTGAACGCGTCTTCGTCCAACTGACCGTCGGCGTCGAGCGGGGTGATAAGCGGTGGATTTACGCCGTGTAGTTCGTGTTTCATCTGTTTGTTGAGGTCGTATGTGAGTCGATGTGTGGATTCGAGTGTACTTGGAGGCTGGTCTGCTGGTCTCTGGTTACGGGTTCCTCGACAGGGTGAGGTGAGCGTGCCTGTGGCCGATGTGTCTACGCATGTATTCTCATGGCCCCTTCGCCTGGTTCAGCGACTCGCGAGCCTTCGCTGCGACTTGGTCGACTGCCTTGCCTGGGTCCATGTCCTCGCTGATCACGAGTGAGATGGCAGTCGAGCCCGGCCGAGTCGTGAAGATGGAATCGACGTACGGGTTCGGCGGACTCGTCTCGTGTGCCGGTGGAATCGCGTCGGTCACCGACTTCCACGCCTCGATATCCGCGTCGGTGTAGGAGTCCGGAAGCTTCTCGCGCATGTCGATCTCCTCTTTCTGTTTCGGGTACAGCGGCGCGTTCTGAATGTTGATGTAGCGCTCGTAGTACTCCGGCTGGAAGATGAACTGATCGAGGAACGTCTTGGCCATGTCCGTGTTCGACCCCTGGAACGAGCAGATGGACTTGATGACGCCGAAGAACTTCCCCGGTCCGTCCGGCCCCGGGATCGGAGCGGCGCGAATATGCTCGTGGAAGTCACGCTCGCGTTCGATGGACTGAATCTTCGGCCGCGCACCACCGTACGTCGTATGCGCCGACGACTCAGTATGAAGTGCGTTGATCCGCTCTTCGCAGCCGATGTCCGAACCGGGGCCGGTGTAGGGCTGGAGCTGCTTGCGGAATTCGAGCATTTCGATCCAGCGCTCGCGGTTCTCTCCCTGGTCGATCGAGACCACAACCTCACCGTCATCGTTTCGAGTCGCCATGTTCGCACCGTTACTTCGGAGGAAACACTGAGCGACGAGTTCGCTACAGTAGTGCGTCGACCACGGAAGCAGCGTCGCGTCGGTCACCTCGTCCGAACCACTGGCTTCCTCCATCCAGCCAACCATGTTCTCCCAGGAGTCTGGTTTCGACTCGGCGATGTCCTCTCGGTACCACTGCAGGTACGGAATCGCGAAGAAGGGAATCGTGTAGTGTTCGCCGTCGCGTTCGAGGAACGACCGCTCGTGGGGCATGCCTAATCGGTCCGTGACCGTCTCGACTAAGTCGGTCATCGGAGCGAGCGTCCCTTGGTTCTGGAGTTGCGTCGATTGCGTCACCGATGTCGGGAACAGCTCCGGCGGGTTGCCGGACTGAATAAGCTGAATGATACGCTCTTGAATGCTCTGTCCCTCTGCGCCGCATTCGAGGGTGACGGACGCGCCCGTCTTGTTTTCGAACTCGGCGAACGCGTCTTCCCAGACGCGCTTGAACACGTCCGAACACTCGTCGGTGACAACGCGCATCTCGCGCCCGCTGTAGTCAGGCCAGCCGTTTTCGTTCACGGTCCCCGTGGTGGTTCCGTCGCCGGATCCCGAACCCGAGCCTGAGCCCGAGCCGTCTCCCCCACCACCGCCAACGCAGCCTGCAAGCCCTGCGACTGCTGAGCCCCCCACGGCCTTGAGGACGGTTCGGCGTCTCGTAGCGGTCCTATCACTGTCTCGGCATTCGTTCGATGCCATGGAATTACGCTTCTTGACTGTAATGTAAATACATTTCTAATCCTTGTTGACATTTATCATGGCACGGCCGAACATTCATAGGCTGGCAACCAAGACTCAGACGGTATGACCGAGTTGAACGCAGTTGTTATTGCAGACGATATCACCGGAGCGAACGACACCGGGAGCCAGTTCGCCAGCCGTGGGTATCGGACGAACGTGGTGTTCGACCCAAGCGCACCGACGAGCTGCGACGTCCTCGTCGTCGATACGGAGACACGGGAAGCACCACCGGCAGCGGCGTACGAAACGGTTCGCGCCGCCGTGTCACAACACGACACCACGCTTCTGTACAACAAGCTCGACTCCACGCTCCGCGGGAACGTCACCGACGAACTGGCGGCGGTGCTCGACGCCGCGACGCCCGACATCCTGTTGCTTGCACCGGCGTTTCCCAGTAACGGGCGGACGACCGAAGACGGCGTCCAGTTGGTCGACGGTGACCCCGTGCTCGAGACGCTTACCGACTCAGAGAACCTGCCTGCAACGTCGTCGGTGGTCGAGCTGCTCTCATCGCTCGCGTATCCCGTCGAAACACTCCCGCTGGACGTCGTAACCAAGGGAACAGGACACGTCCGGTCGAAACTCGCCGAGATAGACCGCAACCGCGACGGGCCGGTAGTCGTCGTCGCCGACGCCACAACTCACACCCACCTTCGGTCGCTTGCCGACGCCGCCAGCCGACTCACAGCCACCGTCGCCTATGCGGGGAGTGGCGGACTCGCGGGGGCGTTGTCGCGTTCGACCGCAGTAAGTGGGGGCCAATCGGTCCTCGGCGTGGTCGGGAGCGTCAGCGAGACTTCGTTCGGGCAACTCGCGCGGGTTCCGGACCAAGCGATCGTTGCGCTGGACCCCGAGACGATGCTCGAGCGTCCAACGGAAGCGGCGTCCGAAGCTGTCGGCCCGGTTCTCGCCGCGCAGCGCGCTCACGGATTCGCCATCGTCACGTCGGCTCCGTCTTCTCGCGCCGTCGACGTAGTGACCCGGAACGCGGACGCGCTCGGACTCGACGAGCACGCCGTCAAAGATCGAATCGCGACGACGTTGCGTGCGACCGTCCGCGGAGTCCACGAGACACGGCCGTTGACCGGTCTGTTCACGACTGGTGGCTCGACGACCATCGCGGTACTCGACGAACTCGACGCGGAGTCACTCGAACTGACGGGAATCGAACTCGCCGACGGCATTCCACTCACCCGAATTCGCGGTGGAGCGGCCGACGAGACCCTCCTCGTGACCAAGGCGGGGTCGTTCGGTGACCCGACGACAATAGTTAATTGCCTCGACTTCATCGGTACGCCGTGATGACAGCAGTAGAGCGACCTCTCGTCGGCGTGACGATGGGTGACCCCGGTGGCATCGGAAGCGAAATAATCGTCGAAGCAGCACCCGAGGTGACCGAGGACGCAAGCCTCGTGGTCATCGGCGACGCGGACGTGATTCGGCACGCAGTCGACCAGTGTGATAGCGACCTGTCGGTCGAAGCGGTCGAGTCCGTCGCAGACGTTCGATCCGACCCATCGACGCTGTTCGTACTCGACCTCGACAACGTCGCGTCGCTGACCTACGGCGAAATCGACGAGGCGTACGGCCGCGCCTCGCTTGAGTACATCGAACGCGCGATCGAACTCGCCATCGCAGGCGACATCGACGCCATCGCGACGGCCCCGATTCACAAGCAAGCGACAGCCCAGGCGGGAAGCGAATTCGCGGGCCACACCGGGATGCTCGCGGCGTACACCGAGACAGATAACTATTCGATGATGCTTATCGAGGGGGGGCTTCGCGTCACGCACGTGAGCACACACGTCCCGCTTCGCGAGGCGTGCGACCTCGTGACAACCGAGAACGTCCTCGACACCATCGCTGTCACTAATCAGGGGTTACACGACCTGGGAATCGACGACCCGACGATCGCCGTCGCTGGCTTGAATCCTCACGCCGGCGAGGGGGGACTCCTCGGGACGGAAGACGACGACGCCATCGAACCGGCCGTCGAACAGGCCCGTGAGGCTGGTATCGACGCCGAAGGGCCCATTCCGCCGGACACCGTCTACGTCAAGGCAGCCGCTGGCGCGTACGACTGCGTCGTCTCGATGTACCACGACCAGGGACATATCCCGATCAAGATGCTCGGCTTCGACAGCACCGACACGGTCAGCGGCGTCAACATGACGGTCGGACTGCCGATCATCAGAACGAGTGTTGACCACGGGACGGCGTTCGATATTGCGGGACAGGGAATCGCCTCCGAGTCCAGTATGGTCGACGCGATTCGAACCGCCGCTCGCGTCGCCATCGAGCGAGCGTGACAGGTACATAGAACCCGTCAGGTGGACTCGGCGGAATTTCCAACCAGCGTGGAAATGGTGTCTCGTCGGTTATGCGTGTTCTATCTTGAGTTCGATGATGTTGGTTCCATTGAGAATCTTGTGTGAGAGTTCTTCTTCGACGCGGTCGTCCCGAAGTTTGTTCGAGGGGACGGTCACGCTGATCGCGCCAACGGGGTTTCCTTCGATGTCCTGAATCGGCGCGCCGACACAGCTGATTCCGACGTCTCCTTCGTCTCGCTCGATCGCGTACCCGCGCTCTCGGGTCGCTTCGAGTTCCTCGAAGAGCGCCTCACGCGTATGGATGGTGTTTTCGGTGACCGCTCGAAGCCCCCATTTGTCGACGATATCGTTCACCTCCTCGTCGGAGAAACACGAGAGGATGGCCCGCCCGAAAGCCGGTCGATGGAGGTACGAGTGCTTCCCAACGGGTGCGAGGTCGACAGCAGCGTTGTCGCCGCGTGCCATGAATATCACGACACCGCGGCCGTTCTCCTCAATCGCGAGATTGACCAGTTCGCCAGTCTCTTTGGCCAGGTCGTGGACGACCTTCCGTCCATGTCGGTAGACCGGAAGCCGTTCTCGAATCTTGCCCCCATAGTGGAGGAACTGAAGCGAGAGTCGGTACTTGCTCCCTTCCTTGACGACGTAGTCGTTCTCCCGAAGCGTCTGCAGGTGCACGTAGACGGTGCTCGTTGGAAGTCCAGTTCGCTCCGAGAGTTCCGTCACCCCTAGCGAGTCCTCCTCGACCAGTGCCTCGATGAGTTCGAGAGACCGTTCAACCGCCTCCAGCGTTCGTGGTTTGTTGGTTGCCATACGATAACACACCATTTCCAACCTGATTAAATATTTGGGTTCAGGACACGGTTCGGAACGGTCACTATTGCAGAAGCGAGGCCTGATCAAGAAAGCGTCTCTGTATCGGGTCGTTGCCCGTTTCATCAGCACCGTTTCGGATAGTGCTCATTGTCTCCATCCCGGGGGTAAGCGGTGTGTCGTAATCGCTCACGAGGAACCTCTTTCCAAACGGTCTCCTGCGTCGCGAGCGAGTGGATAGTTCGCTTGTCTTTCCCGTTATAATGCCACGATTACGAATAAAGGCAGTCGAAACGGACATTTCCACTTCAGTTGGAAACACTAGTCGGGTTGGCTCACGTGGTCCCCAGATATTCCCGGTAATACCCGTGCAAGCACGCGGTCTCGAGCGTTGTCTGGGTATCTCGGCGGCAAGCAAGCGACCAACGGGCACGTAACCCGTTGGGGAAGTCGCTGCTGGTTGGTTTCGCCGTGTGTTCGGTTCCATGCGTGTTGGAAACTGTTTTCACACCGAGTTCTCACGTGATTCGGTCAGCTGCGCGATGGACATTTTGGATTACAAGTGTATGCTTGTAACTCTCCCGAGGTTCATTTCACGAAACACGGGACGTGCTCGTAGTCTCGATCTCACCTTCGACGCGATCGTCTCGGTGCTCATGTCTGCGCCGTCGGTGTCGCCGGTTGTCGTACAGCCGGCAGGCAAAGCCGGTGCGTTCGGCGTCACTCCCGTTGATAGAACTCCGCGATGTCCCGCCATCGGTCGAAGTACGCCTCTTTTTGCGTATCGAAGTCTGCGCCGACCGATGGGTCCGGCTCGATAACGCCACGCTCTCGGAGGAGGTTTTCCGCTGCTGTTTCGACATCGCTGTAAATCGACGTGATGAGCGCGGGGGCCATGACCGCGCCGGCGGTCGTCCGCGGCTCCATCTCGACGACCGGACGGTCCCAGATCGACGCGCGGAGCGTGTTCCACCAGTCGTAGTTGCCGTCGAGCGTCGGCGTCCCGTCGTTGATGACGAGCACGCGGTCGATGTCGGTGTTGAAGTGTTCTTCGACCAGCGAGATGTAGGTCCACTCGGTCAGAATGATGCCGGTAATGAGCCCGCGCGCCAGTCGGCCGTGGACCTCCTCGGTCGACAGGGAGTTGTCGTAGTTGAGTCCGAGGAGCGACCCCGCGACGTCGGCGTCGAAAAACGGGCTTCGGTTGCCCTTGAGGAACATTTCGTAGCCCTGTCCGCTCGGGACCTGTCGGGCGAGTTCGAGCCCGCGCTCCGGCGTACAGTTGAGGATGCGGTCGAAGAACCACCGAAGGAGGTTGCCGGTGTCGAACGACGCACCGGGAAGATAGCCGTCGATGGGGTGACGGTGGTAGTACAGCGCCGGGTGCGGCGAGACGGATTCCGAGACGTACTTGACGACGCTCGACGCGCCGAAGGTGATGCTGAACTCCCCCGGTTTGACGCCGCCGTTCGCCAGCACCGACGCGTTGCCGTCGGTGAGCCCCTGAAAGAGTTTGATGCCCTCGAAGCCGGTCCGCTCGGCTAACTGACCGTCGGCGACGCCGATGAACGACCCCGGGGGTCGAATCGCCGGAAAGAGCGACCGAGGCAGGTCGAGCGTCTCGAACAGCGACTCGAACCACGTGGGAAGGGGCGTCGTCACGTCGGCACCGAACTTCAACGCGTTCGTCCAGTCGGTCTCGATGTCGTGCCACGGCGTCGACGCGTCGAACCGGAGCCGATACAACAGCCACGTCGTCGGACTGAGAATCCACTCCACCCGCTGGAACTTTTCGGGGTGTTCCGCGCGAAGCTTCAGAATCTTCGGCAGGGGACTGGTCGGAGAAAACGCGATGTTCTGGTTAATCGAGAGACCGGACAGGTCGAGGTCGCGGAGCTTCGATGCCTGTTCGGGCGCGGAATCGAAGTACATCTGCGGCGGGAACACCGGCTCGCCGTACTTATCGACGAGTACGGCCGTCCCCGACGTACTCGCGACCGAGCCGATACCGGTCTGTGGCAGCGCCGGTGCCGCTTCGTGGAGCGCTCGCTCCCACGCGAGCGTCGTCTGCTCGGCGACCGGCGCCTCACCGCCGGCGAGTCGTTCGCCGTCGGTGCTGTACACATCGACGTGCACGCTCGCAGTACCGAGATGAACGCCGACCAGTTGCGGGCTCTCCATACCACGGGGTCACGTAGGACGCAGTTAAATCCTTCCGAGGGTAGTAACCCGTCGAGCGCGCGAGCGCGCAGTGTGGCCGACTGACCGCAGCGGAGTTCATTTGATGAGTGTTAGCATACCATCTGGTCGAGAGCACGTTCAATTGACATACAGTTCGATGACGCTGTCATTCCGAGAGTTGACACCGAAATATGAGAAATAAACGGACAAACACGAACTATCGTCGGCATTCTATTCATTCCGTATCTAAGAACAGTGGTTCACTCTGACTGAACCGCATCGTCGGGGCCGGCGGCGGCCTGCAAGCGTAGTCGGAACGAGCATTACAAAAATATACATGTAATCTCTAGTGGTTCGCGTGGAGTTCGATGACGTTGGCGGCGCTCTGGACGATGTCGGGAACCTCGTCGGTGAACCGTTCGTTATTCATGCGGCTGACGGGCTGCGAGACGCTGATTGCACCCAGGACGGTCCCGTCTTTTGCGATGATGGGTGCGCCAACGCACCGGAGCCCTCGGATGAGTTCCTCGTTGTCCACGGCGTAGCCCCGGTCACGGACCGTCGCCAACTGCTCGTCGAGTTCCGCTCTGTCGGTGATTGTCTGGTCGGTTTCCGCGGGAAGTCCGTGTTCGTCGATGATGTCGTCGACGCGCTCGGGAGGGAGGTGCGCCAGTATCGCCTTTCCGAGTCCGATAGCGTGGAGCGGCCGTCTGAGGCCGGGATAGATGTCTAAATCGACCGCTCGCTCACCCTGTTCGGAGGCGAGATAGACGCCCTGTCCGTACTCCTCGACCATCAGGTTCGCGAGTTCGCCGGTCTGGGACGCCAATCGGTGGACCTCGCGTTTCGCCACCTGATACAGCGAGTGGCGGTGCTGTACGTATCCCCCGAACTCGAGGAGTCGAAGACTCAGATCGTAATTGGTCCCGTCGCGGACGACGAACTTCTCGGCTTCGAGCGTACTGAGGTGGTTGTGGACGGTACTCTTGTTCATCCCGAGTTCCCGTGCGAGGAACGTGACGCTACTCGACCCGTGTTCTCGAAGCGCGTCGAGCACCCGAATCGTCTTCCGACTCGTCTCGACCCGGTGGGGCGTGTTCTCTGTCATGAGCGAGGTGTCGTCGAGGCAGCCGTAAATAGTTTGTTCTATTGGGTAGAACAGCCGTTCGACTCGGTGAGACAGCGGGACAGACCGTCGATACCGGTCGAGCGGCGGAGCAAGAAGCGTGGAACCGAGGTATTTGGTGTCTAAGGGCCGCTGTGCGGTGTTCGGAACACTGTCGGCAAAAACTATTTACGCTCACTCTCTGAGCTACGGTGTATGGAGATACAGACAGAGAGCTTCTCCATCGAGAGCCACAGCAGGTTCGAGATTCTGAGCGTCACTCCCGAGGTGGAAGCGACCATCGAGGACCTCGGCGTGACCGATGGACTCGTGTACGTGTCGACGCCGCACACGTCTGCGGCGCTTTCGACCAACGAGTACGAAGAGAAGCTTCTCGACGACATGATTGATAAGTTCAAGGAGATTGCCCCCCCGGACGAGGGCTACTACCACGACCTCGACCACATCACCGCGGGCGAGCAGCCGAACGCTCACGCGCACCTCATCTCCGCGATGATCAAGCGTCCGGTCCTTCTCGTTCTTCGCGACGGGGAACTCGACCTCGGGACCTGGGAGGAGGTCATGTTCTTCGAACTGTGCGGCCCGCGCGAGCGAACGATTACCACGACGATTCTACAATAACAGCCATGACGGACCAACGACTCGGACGATCGGTGACTGTTGCTATCGACCACGGCCTCCATTGGGGTTCCCTCGAAGGGTTCGAAGACCCCGCGGCGCTCCTCGACACGGTACTGGACGCCGGGCCCGACGGTATCCTGGCGAGCGTGCCCTTCCTGAAGCGCTTCGAGGACCGAATCAACGCCGCCGACGTGCACACTATCGGCACGCTCGACCTCCTGTACGACTCGACGATGCCGGGCGACATCGAGAACGCAGAGATCCACTCACAAGTGTTTAGCGTCGAAGACTGCGCCGAGGTCGCCGACGCCGCGAAGGTCGCGCTCGTCTTCGGCCGGGAGGACACCGACGTGCTGAAGGAGAACGCCGAGTTCGTCGCAGCCGCGGCCGAGGACTGCGACGACGCGGGGATTCCGCTCATCGTCGAGCCGACCCTCTGGGGCCAGCGCGCCGACGACGAGTTCGACACCGACTACCTCGTCAACGCCAACCGCCTGGGCTTCGAACTCGGCGCGGACATCCTGAAGACGCCGTATCCACCCACGGGCTTCGAGCGCATTGTGAACAACGCGCCGGTGCCGACGTACATCGCCGGTGGCCCCACCGTCGAGACGGACCGAGAGGTGCTGGAGATGGTCCACGGTGCCGTGGAGGCCGGCTCGGAGGGCGTGATGTTCGGCCGAAACGTCTGGCAGCGGGACGACCCTGCGGCCATCATCGACGCGCTCTCGGCCATCGTCCACGAGGGCGCGACCATCGAGGAGGCGGAGACGTTGCTATGACCCGCCGAACCACCTCCCGAACTCACTCATGAACCTTCCGTACCCCCACTTTCAGGTCAACTTCAAGGTGTACCCGGACACGAGCGGGGAGGACGCGCTCGCGTTCGCGCGGATGCTCGAGACGATAGAGGCAGAGACCGACGCACGCTTCGTGCTGACGCCCCAACTGCCCGACATCCGACTGATAACCGAACACACCGACCTCGCCGTCACCGCGCCCGCGATGGATGCCGTCGAGCCCGGTCGCGGGATGGGGAAGATCCTCCCGGAGACCATCGCGGACGCGGGGGCCGACGGTGTCGTCATCAATCACGCGGAGAACCGCGACACGCTGTCCGACCTCGTGTGGAAAATCGAGCGCTGCCACGACCTCGGCCTCGACTCGGTCGTCTGCGTCGACAGCATCGAGATGGGTCGCGCAGTCGCGGAGTTCGACCCCGACTCGATGATATACGAGATGCCCGAAGACATCTCGTCGGACCGCGCGATCACGCAGACCCACCCCGACCGCGTTCGCGACTTCATGTCGATGGTCGAGGCGGAGAACCCGCGCACTCGTGTCCTCGTCGGCGGCGGTATCTCGACCGCCGAGGACGTCCGCCTCGCGTTCGAACAGGGCGGTCACGCGACCGGTGCCGCGTCGGCCGTATCGCTCGCGTCGGACCCGGAGTCGCTCCTCCGCGACATCGCCGCGAGTTTCCCCTGAGACGGTCGCCGACAGCGGGCCGCGCCGTCTCGCGCCGCGCCGTCCCGCCCCATTCGGTGACTGCGACGCGTCGGACCGGCGCAATCTTTTTAGTGGTCATCGATGATGTGCAATACACGTCAATGACAACCAAAAACATCCTCGTAGTGTGTGGCACATCGGTCGCGACGTCGACGGTCGTCAAGGAAGCGCTGAAAGAGAAGCTCCCCGCGCGGGCCTCGACATCGGCACCATCGCCAAGGCGAAGGCGACGGAAGCCCCCGGCAAGGTCTCGTCGGGGAACTTCGACCTCATCGTCACCACGACGCAACTCAACCAGGACAAGTTCGACATCCCGGTCATCCACACGACGGCGTTCATGACCGGTATCGGTCAAGACGAAGTCCTCGACGACATCGCCGCGGCGCTCGAAGACTGATTGACACGTCGGCGACGCGGATTTTTCACGAACGATAGCAATGTTTATGTGGGCTCACTCTCATCCTGAGACAGGGTTGTGAGTTAATAGCATGGCAGTACCAGAAGTACTCTTACAGAGTGGTGTGAGTTCCCTGTTGAATTCGATCAACAGCGTAATCCAATCGTTGGGCGTGAGCGTCCTCCTTCCGATAATCATCTTCCTCATCGCGCTCGCGTTCCGGGTGGACGTGTTGAAGGCGGCGCGCTCGTCCATCCTCATCGGCATCGGTTTCATCGGCATCAATCTCGTCATCGGGCTGTTCAGCGAGAACATCAGTCCGCTGGCCCAACAGATGGTCGAGGTGACCGGCATCACGCTGCCGGCGGTCGACGTCGGCTGGCCTGCCGCCGCAGCCATCGCCTTCGGTATCGCGGAACTCGGCGTCTGGATGATTCCGCTGTTCGTCGTGATGAACCTCGTCCTCTTCGCGATCGGGTTCACTTACACGCTCAACGTGGACATCTGGAACTACTGGCACTTCGCCTTCATCGGCGGGCTGGTCTACATGAGCACGAACAACTGGCTGTACTCGGTGGCAGTCGGGCTGACGCTGGGGCTGTTCGTCCTCGTGGCCGCGGACTGGACGCAACCGGCCGTCGAAGAGACGTTCGACACGCCCGGCATCTCCATTCCACACGGGACCTCGGCACCCTACGCCGTCGCCGCGATTCCGATCCACTGGGCGGTGGATAAGACGCCGCTCGGGAACATCGAAGCCGACCCCGACGCGATTCAAGACCGGTTCGGCATCCTCGGTGAACCAATCTTCGTCGGTCTCGCTATCGGACTCGTCATCGGTATCGCCGCCTACAGTAACGCGCTCTTCGTCGCCGAGAGCTGGTACGCCATCCTCACCGCCGGCATCTCGTTCGCCGCGGTGATGCATATCCTCCCGATGATGGTCGGCATCCTCATGGAGGGGCTGACGCCGCTTTCGGAGTCGATTCGGAACTACATGACCTCGCGGTTCGAAGACCGCGACATGGCGATCGGCCTCGACTCGGCTATCCTCATCGGCCACGAGTCGGTCATCGCGTCCAGCCTGCTCATCGTTCCCATCGCCATCGTGATGTCGATCATCCTCCCCGGCAACGACGTCCTGTGGGGAATCGACCTGGCGACGTTCCCGTTCTTCTTCGCGCTGATGGTTCCCATCATGAACGGCAACATCGTGAAGATGGTCGTCACGGGGACCATCCTGCTCATTCCGCTGCACTACATCTCCTCCGCGGTGGCTCCCCTCCTGACGCAGGCGGCGGGAAGCGCGGGCTTCGACCTCGGTGGCCGCGGGCTCATCACGTCGCCCGTCGCTGACGCGGGGTCGCCCGCGACGGGCATCCTGGCCCTCATCCCGGCACCGGTCGCCCTCGCGGTCGCACTCGTCATCGTCCTCGGCATCTGGGTCGCGCTTCGGACGTGGCCCCAGCGGATGTACATGGTCGCCGGCGCGTCCGAAGAGAAAGCGCAGGAGACCGTCGAACGTCGTCACACCGGCAAGGGCGGCGGCCTCCTGCCCAACAAAATCGGCTCGACCGTCGACGCGACGAGCGCAGAGGGTCGCTCGGACGACTGACCGCGCAGTTACAGTTACAGTCACCCGTCGGCGTTCGCGACTCGGCCGCGACGAGCCGCCGCGGTTCGCGGCACCGACGGCGAACCGGCACCAACACTTTTCTCGGAGACCCGCGTACGACTCATCGATGCGAACCGAAAGCCTCGAACTGACTGGCGAGACGGACGAAGCGGTCCTCACGGAACTCGGTGCGTACGCCTACGACCAAGGCTGGGCCGACGAGAGCTACGCCGACGCCCTTCTGGCACGCGAAGCCGACTACCCGACGGGACTCGACATCCCGACGATGGGATTCGGCATCGCCATCCCCCACGCCGACCCCGACCACGTCACAGAACAGGCCGTGCTCCTCGGGTTACCGCCCGCGGGCGAGTCGATAGCGTTCCGAAGCATGGACAACCCCGACGAGCGCGTCGCCGCCGAAGTCGTCGTGTTACTCCTCGTGACCGACACCGACGGCTACTCGTCGTTCCTCTCGAACCTCGCTAAACTCTTCCAGGCCGAGGAGTTCGCCGAGATGACGAAGCGCCGCGACGCCGACGGGCTGCTCGACCTCGTCGTCGAGCGCTGCGTGGAATTCGACGGCTGAACGAACTGAAAGAACACGCCGTGGGGTCCGCTTCATCTCGGACGAGCGGCCGGTCTTCCGACCCTCAGTCGATGAGCGCTCGCACGTCCTCGTTGGTCTCGGCGCGGAGAGCTGTCTCGGCGAGCGCCGCCGCAGACTCGTCATCCACGGCTTGGACGCCCGCTTTCACGTCGGGAATCGTCACGGCGCTCATGCTCAGTTCGTCGAGGCCGAGCCCGACGAGCAGTTCGGTGAGATCCGGGTCGCCGGCCATCTCGCCGCACATGCCGACCCAAGCGTCGCCTTCGTGGGCGGCTTCGACCGTCCGCGCGATGGCGCGGAGGACCGGCGGGTGAAGCGGGTCGTGTAACGAGGCGACGCGGTCGTCGTCGCGGGCCGCGGCCATCACGTACTGCGTGAGGTCGTTCGTCCCGATACTGAGGAAGTCGAGGCGGTCGGCGAACTCGCGGGCGAGAAAGACCGACGCCGGCGTCTCGACCATCGCGCCGAGTTCGGGAACCGCGTAGTCGACGCCTGCCTCCTCCAGTTCCGCGGCGATTGCGCTCACTTCGTCGAGAAGCGCGTCGAGTTCGGTGACTGTCGACACCAGCGGGAACATCACGGCGAGTTGCGCCGGCCCGGCGGCCGCGCGCAGAATCGCGCGGACGTGTTCTTCGAACAGCTCGGGTCGCTCGCCCGGTGCGAACCGGACGCCACGAACGCCGAGGAACGGGTTGTCGCCGGGGTCGGAGTCGACGTACGGAATCGGCTTGTCGCCCCCGATGTCGAGCGTTCGGACGACCACGCGCGACCCGTCGAACGCCTCGCACACCCCGGTGAGCGCTTCGTACTGCTCGTCTTCGTCCGGCGGCGCCTCCCGGTCGAGAAAGAGGAACTCCGTTCGAAAGAGCCCGACGCCGTCCGCACCGCGCTCGGCGGCCGCCTCCGCCTCCCGCGGCGTTCCGACGTTCGCGGCGACTTCGACGTGCCGCCCATCGGCCGTCGTGACGGGGTCGTGTCGGACCGTCGCACCGTCCGATTCCCGCGCCGCGGCGATGGCGTCGTCGTCCGGGTCGACGGTCACGTCGCCCGTGGTGCCATCGACGACGAGACGCGTGCCGTCTGCGAGGTCGAGCGCGTCGGGGTCGACGCCGACCACCGCCGGAATCGCCAGCGACCGCGCCATGATGGCGGCGTGCGACGTGCGGCCTCCCTCGACCGTGACGAACCCGGCGACTGCGTCGGGGTCTAACTGCGCGGTGTCGCTCGGGGTGAGTCGCTCCGCGACGAGTACCGTTCCCTCGGGGAGCGCCGAGAGGTCGACCCGGTCGCGGTCGAGCAGGATGCGGAGCACTCGGTCGCGAACGTCGCGGAGGTCGTCCGCGCGCTCGGCGAACATCCCATCTGCCTCCTCGAACCTGGCGATTGGGTCCTCGAACGCCCGCGAGACGGCCCGCTCGGCGGTGAGACCGTCTTCGCTGACCGCGGTTTCGACGCCGTCGGTGATCTGTGGGTCGGCGAGGAACTGCTGGTGTGCGTCGAAT
Source organism: Haloferax sp. AB510 (assembly GCF_024136985.1). NCBI lineage: Archaea > Methanobacteriati > Methanobacteriota > Halobacteria > Halobacteriales > Haloferacaceae > Haloferax > Haloferax sp. AB510. The sequence goes on along the minus strand of NZ_JAMYJY010000007.1, from coordinate 3,950 downwards.
ATCTCCGCTTCGTCCGCGCCGACGCGCTCGGCGGTCTGAGAGCGCTCGCGGGCGAGTTCGTCCGCCGCCGTCTCTCGTGCCTCTTCGAACCGCCGACGTTCGGTCTCGGGGTCGGCCGCCGACCGCTCGTCGTCGTCGAGGTTGACCGTCGAATCGTACTGGACGACCGTGCCGACACCGAGTAGCGGCGTCACCCCGACGCCTGAGATTCGGCGGTCGCTCATCGGTCCCTCGTAGCTATCGCTGAATACGCTGGGCTTGCGAACATCGCACGCGTCTAGTCCGCGTCCGCCGGCAAAAACCCTCTCCAAGCGGTAAAGCCTTTAGTACCGGCGTGGGAAATGGTCGCACGGATGGCAGCGAAATCAGCGACAGTAGTCGTAGAGCACGAGACCGGTCTCCACGCGCGCCCCGCGTCGATGTTCGTCCAGACGGCGTCGAAGTTCGAGACGGACATCTCCGTGCGGAAAGCCGGCGGGGAGACGGAAGTAGACGCCAAAAGCAGCATCGCCGTTCTCTCGCTCGGCGTCGGCCCGGACGAGGAAATCGTCATCACCGCCGACGGCAGCGACGGCGAACAGGCCGTCGAGCGACTCGTCGAACTCGTCCGCAACGACTTCGACCTCGATCAGTAGACGGCCGCCCGGACTCGTGGTCGATTCGACGCCCGACGACGTGGTGGGCGCGACGAGTGACTACAAAGCCGTCTGCAGTCGCGTCGATGTGTTCGACTGTAGGGAGTGTGCGTCCTGACGGAATCGGTTTGGTTCCCAGCCGATTCTTAGACAGAAAACTGATAAATTCTGTTAGTATTCAGATATTCTATGATTTCAGCGGACAGTCTCTGAGCGCGCGATATGTTCCGGAATGACGCGCTGAAAGTGGCGTTAAACGCTGTTTTAGATTTTAGACGGTCAGGAACCGCGATTTGGCGTTTCGATATAGGAAACTGAGCGTATCGTTGGCTTCGAACGCACCAATCGGGGTTTCTGAATATCTATCTCTACACCGACGATATCTAATTTTCTAGATATCTTATATGTATGTCTAAAAAATATTGTTTGTCGTCGGGTCGTCGGTCAGAGCGACGACTACTCGGTGGTCGTGTCGTTCGTCGCGGCCGGCGGGCTGGTGTCGCTCGGCGGTCAACGTGGTCAGAAAAACACGTGCTGAAGTGGGGTCTTGTGGCGTGGCGACGCGTTAGTGGAGCGCTCTCCACACCAGACCGAGGAGGATGAACGGCGCGAACGGAATCATCAGCACCGCGATTCCAGCGACGATGAGCGTTCCCATCAGCCCCATCTGAATGTTCGAGTAGTCGGTTCGAACGGGATTGACTGCGCGGGCCATACCTACTCGTCCGTTCCCCTCATACATAACGTGACTGGATAGTTAATATATAAATAGGCGTGGCGACGGCGCGGCAGTCACGGGTAAAAAAACACGACGCAACGGTGGGCTTACGAAAAAATTCGAGGCGAAAGCCTCGCCTTTCAGGGCGGGGATGAAGCCGACCAACAGTATTCAACCGCCGTCGATGACATAGACGGGGTTCCAACGCAATTTTTAAGCCGTCCGACCATGATAGTATGCATAGCTGGTGAAGAGTACCCGTCACGCGAAATACGAACTCTACTACCACATAGTGTTCGTGCCGAAATACAGGCGTTCGCACCTGACGGGGAAGACGAAGGAACGTCTCGAAACCATCTTCGCGGAAATCTGTGAGGACAAGGGCCTCGAACTGGCCGAGTCAGAGGTCATGCCCGACCACGTACACCTGTTCATCGGGAGTCCGCCCAAGAACGCCCCGTCCCTCATCGTCAACTGGGTCAAGGGCATCTCGGCGCGGAAGTATAACCAGCGGTACGACGACCGCGTGAAGTGGACTCGTTCCTACTACGTCGGTACCGCGGGGAGTGCCTCGAAGGGCGCTGTCGAACAGTACATCGCTGAACAGGAGGGTGGCGACGAATGAAGCGCGTCAACACCTTCGAGGTCGACCCACAGACCGAGAACGACAAAGAGTGCCTCCTACGGCTACTCGATGCCTCAGCCTCCCTGTGGAACGAACTGACCTACGAACGTCGTCAAAGCTACTTTGGCGACGGTGACGTGTGGGATACCTCCGAGTACCGAGGACGCTACAACGGCGTCGTCGGAAGCGCGACTGTCCAACAGGTCACGCGCAAGAACAGCGAAGCGTGGCGGTCGTTCTTTGCCCTCAAGGAGAAAGGCGAGTACGCCAACCCACCATCGTACTGGGGCAACGAAGAGAACGGACGCGAACTCCGCACCTACATTCGGTGCAACCAGTACACGATTGAGTGGAGGAAGCGTAGCCGTCTCGAAATCCCTGTCGGGCAAGAACTGAAAGACCAATACGGACTCGGCTACCACGAACGACTCCGCCTCGAAGTCCGAGGCAACCCGAAGTGGGACGGCAAACAAGGTCGTCTGGAACTTGAGTATGACGAAGTGAGCGACACGTTCAGGGCTTCCCAACCAGTCACCGTACCTGATTCTCGACTGGATTCACCACTGGCTTCTCACGAAGCCGCCCTCGACGTTGGCGCAAACAATCTCGTCGCGTGTTCCACGACTACTGGGAACCAGTACCTCTACGACGGTCGGGAGTTGTTCGGACGGTTCCGCGAGACGACAGACGAAATCGCCCGCCTACAGTCGAAACTCCGTGAAGGACGATACAGTTCCAAGCGAATTCGACGGCTGTACCGACAGCGGACGAAGCGTCGTGACCACGCACAGAACGCGCTGGTACGCGACCTCGTTGAACGACTGTACGACGAGGGCGTGGCGACGGTGTACGTAGGCGACTTGACCGACGTGCTGAAAACGCACTGGTCGGCCAGGGTGAACGAGAAAACGCACAACTTCTGGGCGTTCAAGAAGTTCATCCACCGTCTCGCGTGTGTCTGTGAGGAGTACGGCATCAGCCTCGAAGCCGAGTCGGAAGCGTGGACGAGTCAGACATGTCCTGAGTGTGGCGACCACGAGGAGACGGTTCGCCACGGGGACACGCTGACGTGTCCGTGCGGATTCGAGGGGTACGCTGACCTCACGGCGTCTAAGACGTTCCTTCGAGAGAACAGCGAATGCGAAATCAGGCCGATGGCACGGCCCGTGCGATTCGAGTGGGACGACCACAATTGGTCGGGGAAACCATACCCTCACGAAAGTCCCAAAGAAGTGCGCACAAACCCGAAAGTTGCCTCCGTGGAATCGGCATAGCCGAACCCCCAACGGAGGAATCCTCGCGCTTTAGCGCGGGGAGGATGTCAAACCCGGCTCGGCTCCGGTGCGCGGAGCGCCAAGAGCACGCCGACGACGGCGACGCCGCCCGCGGCGAAGAACGCCGGTGGGTATCCTGCGTAGTCGATAATCGCGCCCCCGGCGATGGGCGCGGCGAACGCGCCCAAGAGCCCGACGCTCGTCAGGATCGAGACGGCCGTGGTCCGCACCGAGGGGGCGACGAGTTCGGCGATGTACGAGAAGATGAGCCCGATCACGAGTTGGATGGCGAAGCCGACGACGACGACTCCGACGACGACCGCGTCGAGTCCCGAGACGAACGCGAACGCGACGATTGCGGGCGTGGCGACGGCGAACGACGAGACGATGACGCGACGGCGACGCCCGCCGAACACGCGGTCGGTAATCACGCCGCTACTCGCCCGCGCGACCGCGCCGATGGCGGGGAACAGCGCGGTCAGGAGGCCGCTCGCCGCCAGTGAGATTTCGAACTCGCTGGCGAGAAAGCTCGGGAGCCACGTGTTGACGAAGAGATACAGCGAGTAGGCGAGAAAACAGAGCGCGCAGACGGTCCAGACCGCCCGGCTGGCGAACAGTTCGCTGAGCGCCGCCCGGTCGGGCGCAGGTGCGTCGACCCCGGGCACGCGGCGGCGCGTCGCGAGCGCGAAGAACACGAC
>NZ_JAMYJY010000079.1:0-17811 GCF_024136985.1 Haloferax sp. AB510 | reverse complement strand
GGCGGCCACGCTCGCGCCCGCGCCGACGACCGGGATGTCGAGCGCCTCGCCGAGCAGTTCCACGCCGGGGTCGAGCGCGCAACTGACGCAGAGCGCGTCGACCTCGGTCGCCATCTCGCGGCCGAGCGCCTCGATGTACGGGGGGGCGTCGGTCTCAGCGGCCGCGTTCGGAATCCCGTCGGGGTGGTCGGGGATGCACCGTGACACCGTCGAGACGTGCGGGTAGTGTCGCTCGATGAGTCGTCCGTGGTGGGCGACCGCCTCAGGGTCGTCGACTGTGAGCACGCGGAGGACGCCGAGGTCGACCATCAGGCGGTCCCCCCGGCGTTTCGCTCGGCGTCAGAGCCGCCGTCCGCGTCTGCGTCCGCGTCCGACGGTTCGTCGATGCCGCGAGCCTCGAAGAACCCCTGCTGGCGGAGCGCGTCGAGCAGTTCGCCCTCGCGGCGGTTCATGAAGCCGTTCGGCCCCCAGTAGCGTTCGAGCGTCTCCTGCCACTCGCGGCGGTCGTCGCCGTAGACGCTGTCGCCGTACATCTCGTTCATCGCGTCATAGCAGGCGTCGAGTTGCGCCTCGGTGGCGTCGCGGTAGCCGCCCTCGTGGAGCACCGTGTCGAGTGGAACCCGGGGGGCATTTTCTGTCGCCTCGCCGTGACGAGGGACGCCGAGACAGAGTCCGAAAATCGGCAGGACGCCCGCGGGAAGGTCGGCCGTCGCGGCGACCTCGGTGAGGTTGTTCAGGATGTTGCCGATGGGGCAGACACCGTAGCCGCGGCTCTCGGCGGCCAGCATCACGCCCATCGCGGCCAGCGAGGCGTCAATCGACCCCTCCAACAGCCCCATCGCGGGCGTCATGCGGAACTCGCGGTCGCGGTGTTCCAACAGCAGTCGAATCCGACGGATATCGATGCAGACGAGGAGGAAGTGGCTCGCCTCCTCGACCTGCACGGTGCCGCGGCTACACAGTTCGTGAATTCGCTCGCGGCGGTCGGAGTCGCGTATCCAGACGAAACTGTACATCTGGGCCGTCCCGCTTGTCGGGGCCTTCCGTCCGGCGTCGACCATCGCGCGGACCTCGTCGTCGGGAATCTCGGCGTCGGTGTCGAACTGGCGGACCGTGGCGCGACGTGCCAGCCACGGGGCGAGGTCGGGGACTTCAGCGGCCGCCGCATCGAGCGCGGGGCGGTCCGTGCGGTCAGCGTGGCCCGTGTGGTCCGTGCCCTCGCGACCACCGGTTGCGGGTGTCCGGTCGCTCACACGAGCACCTCGCCGTCGGCGACGACGACCTCGCCGTCGAGCGAAACCGTCGGTTCGAGGATGACGCCGTCGAGGTGCGAGTCGCAGTCGATGATCCCGCCGAAGCCGAGGTTGTCGCCGAAGGCGACGTGGCAGGTCCCGTACACCTTCTCGTCTTCGAGGACGGTCCCGATGATGCTCGCCGCCGGGTTCGTCCCGAGACCAAGTTCGCACACCCGCCGGGCGCAGTCGTCGCCGCTCGTCGCGTCGAGGAACTCGTCGGCGGCCGCGCCCTCGACGGACGCGATGCGCCCCTCGTCGAGTTCGACCGTCAGCGGGTCGTCGAGGACGCCGACGCCCGCGAGGCCGCCGTCGAAGACGAGCGTGCCGGTTGCCGTCCCCTCGACCGGCGCGATGTAACTTTCGCCGGACGGGAGGTTGCCGGAGTCGCCGGGTTCGGCGATGATGCCGTCGCTCGGGATGCCATCGCGGCCCGAAAGCGACATCGTCGCCGACGCGGTCGCCGACCTCGATGCGGGCCTCGTCGGCCGCGGTGAGCTTCTCCGTGAGCGCCGCCGTCAGGCGCTCGACCTCCTCGTAGTCGGCCGTAATCGCGCCCTCGCCGAACATCTGGTCCGTGATGCCGGGCATCGTGGCGACGCGAGCGCCGGCCTCCGTCGCGGCCTCCCGGGCCCGCGTGTGCGTCAGCGACGCGCTGGTCGGACAGACCACGATATCGGCCGACGCCATGGCGCGGGCGACCGAGTCGGGCGGCTCCATCCCGTTTCGCTCCATCGGCGGAATCTCGAACAGGCCGGACTCCAAGCCGAGTTCGACCCCGGCCTCGAACAACGCCCGCCCGATGTGGTTCGTGTCGGTGTCGGTCACGACGAGGAGCGTCTCTCCGGGGGCGGCGTTCATGTTCTCGGCGAGGAGTCGCGTCGCCACCTCGCGGTAGTCAGCCACGTCAGAGCACCTCCTCGGCCGTCTTCGCCAGCACCGACCGCCCGAGCAGGACGCTCGTGTCCGTAATCTCGCGGACGGTCGCCTTCATCTCGGGCGTGTAGCCCATGCAGTCCATCACGATGAGGTCGGCGTCGGTGCCGATTTCGGCCGCCGCGGCCGACACCTCGTCTTCCTCGGCGTACGGCGACCCCGCGGCGGTGACGAGGTCGTAGTCGGCCCACTTCTCGAACGTCATGGCCTCCTGTTCCTCCTTGGGCATGATGACGCCGAGGGTCCCCCCGTCGAGGATGGTCGAGACCCACGCCGAAAGCAGGTCGCTCGGCTCGAAGACGGGCACGGTGGCGTCGAACGGCGGGAAGTGACCCGTACAGAGGACGCCGATTGCCGTGACCTCAGATTCGAGGTCGCGGATGCGCTCTCCGAGGAGTTCGACGACCGACTCGCGGTCGACGGTGACGGGCGTCCCGTCTGCGAGTCTGGAGACGTACACCGCCTTTCCCTCTCGCGGGCCGACCGCAGCTTCGACCTCGGCCGCCGAGTCGAACTGGTCGAGCGCGCCGACCTCGATGATGTCCACCTCCGGCGGGAGGGCCGCCGCGATGTCGGGCGTCACGTCGGTCCGGGGTGCCTGCCCGATGGTCACCAGTCCGAGCGTGGACATCTCAGACGCCCTCGCCGAGGGTCTGGAGGCGGCCCATCGAACCGTACAGCGACGTGAGGCGGTCGTACTCGGCCTCGTCGTAGAACGACGCGCGGCCGCGGGTGAAGTCCTTGGCCGTCTCGACGACGAACCCGGTCGCGTCGAGCAGGTCGGTGAGGTAGTTCGCGCCGGTCCCACAGCCGGGGACGGGCGAGACGCTCGTCGTCGCCACGCCCACGACGGGCGCGTCAGTCGCCGTCGCCGGCTGGAGGATGCTGTTGATGTGGTGGACGTCGTTGCCGTAGGGGGTGATATCCTGCATCGTGAGCGTGAGCGTGCTCGGGGGGCGGCCAGTCGCCCGCTCTTGGATGTCGAGGAGGCTGTCGCTCACCTTCAGCACCCACCCCTCCTTGACGGTCGGCGTGATGGCGAAGCCGCGCTCGCAGTGGACGCGGTTGCCTTTCGTGGCGTCGACGGAGACGACGGCGTCCATCTCCTCGTCCACCTCGTGTTCGTTCATGGTGCTCGTATCGACCGGACTGCCCATGAAGGGCACCGGGTCGTGCGGGGAGGTCGGCGCGTCGGGACAGACGTGCGTGGCGATGCGAACGTCGCCGGCGAGCACGTCGCCGCGGGTGCGCATCTCGCCGAGGTGGAGCGCGACCGCGAGGGCGACGATGGCCCCGTCGGCGTCTGAGACCGGGCCGAGTTCGGCCGGTCGCGCGGCGACCCCGCCGAGGCGACCGATGACGCCGAGCGTCGGCGCGTCCGGGTCGGCTCCGGGGACGACCGTCTTGACGAAGTCGGTCGACCCCTCGTCGGTCGAGATGGTCGTCACTTCCGTGTCGAGACCGTACGTTTCGAGTGCGTCGCGTACCAGTTCGCCGTCCGCGTCGGGACGGCTGAGGATGTCGTAGGCTTGCTGAATCTTGTCGAACATGAGTTTCGTTAGTTGAATACGTGTGATTTGACCACTTTTCCGACCGCCTGTTCCACCGGGTCGAAGAGCGCCGGGTCGGCCATCCCCGCGCCCAGAGAGAGGTTCGCCGCGGGCGCGACGACGACCGCCACCGACCGGCCCTCCGCGAGTTCCGCCGTCGAAACGGGCATCCCCGTCTCGGCGTCGAGCGTCGTGATGAGGTCCGGGAACGTCGCGAGGCGCTCGCCGTCGAGTTCGAGCGTCATGTACTCGTTCCAGAAGGTGAGTTCGCGCCCCTCGATTTCGACCTCACCCACGTCGAAGCCGCCGGTCGTTTCGAGCGCGAACGACTCGACGGGACCGACGAGCGAGACCTCGCCACCGAGGACCTCGGCGACGCGTTCCGCGGCGTCGCGGCCGCCGTCCGCGAGTCTGACCGCACGGCCGACCGCTTCAGCCTGGTCGTACGTGTCGAGCGCCGCGTTCGCCTCGGCGTAGCGCGCCGAGACCGGGTTGCGAGCGACGGCGACGAGGCCGCCGGCGTCTTCGGCCGCGTACCGGACGAGCGACGCCGCCGTGCCGAGTTCCGCCTCGACGACCGTCTCCAGTCGGCTGGCGGTCCCGGGCACGCCGCCGACCGCCGCCTGCATCGAGTTCGCGTCCTGCGACAGCCCGATAGAGCCCATCGGCCCGGTCGGGTGCGCCCGCCCGTTGCAGGCCGCATCGACGAGCGGGAGGCCGGTCACGGCGGACTGGAGCAGACCGTTTACCGTGGCGAACCCGCCCATCTCGTTCGTCATCAGCGCGCCGACGGTCGTCCCGTCGGCTGCGAGTCTGTCCACCAGTAGTTCCACCGCGCGCACGTAGTCCGCGGGGTCGACGTGGCTCTCGGTCGCGGCGGGCGCGCCCACGCCGCTGACGGTCACCACCACGTCCGTCGGGTCGAGGTCGGCGACCGAGACGATTGTCGGCCGGCCGTACTCCACGGCGAGTTCGCCGAACTCGATGCCCTTCGAAAGCGAGCCGCCGCCCCCGCCGCCGAGGACCGCGCCGCCGACCGCGACGTCTTCGACCCATTCGGCCGTTATCGCCCGCTCGCCGTCGGTCGGGGCGGGTCCTGTGTCGTCCGGTTGCGGGCTCTGTGCGTCGTCTGTCGGCGCGTGCTCTGCGCCGTCTGTCTGTGTCCGCATGTCGTCTGTCGTCATTGGGGTGCCTCGGGGGTGTCTGCGTCGTCGGCCGCTACGCTGAGGAAGGCGTTCGGCCGCTGTCTGTCGGCGTTGCGAAGCGTCGCGGTCCCCCGCGCCCGGAGTCGCTTCATGCCCGCCGCGAGCAGGTGATACGTCTGGTCGCGACCCATCGATTCGAACAGCCCGTCGGACTTCGCCACCGCCGTGGCGCAGACCTCGCCGTCGCGGCACGGCCGGTCGCAGGCCGAACACGCCGGCTGGGCGGCCTTGAACGCCGCCGGGTCCGACGCGCACGACAGGAGGAGTTCGTCAGTCCACGGGCGGTTCTGCCGCGCCCGCCGGAGGGCGGCGAGACGGTCTGTGCGCTCTGCGGTCATTCCCACTCCGCGCCCTCCTCGAACCGGTCGTCGTGGAGGAAACACCGCGAGACCTGGTCCGGCCCGCGGTCGTACAGTTCGGGTTCCTCGACCGCACAGGCGTCGAACTCGTGGGCACACCGCGACCGGAAGGCACAGCCGCTGGGCTTTTCTCTCGGGTCCGGCACCTCGCCGTCGAGCGTGATTCGGTCGGGTTTCGCCAGTTCGTCCTCCTCGCTGATGGTCGAGATGGCGGAGAGGAGCGCCCGGCTGTAGGGGTGTTGCGGCGACCCGAACACCGAGTCCACGTCGCCGACCTCCACGAGCCGCCCGAGGTACATGACGCCGATTCGGTCGGCGACGTTCTTCAGGAGCGAGAGGTCGTGCGTGATGAACAGGTAGGTGATGCCGAACTCATCCTGTATCTCCTCGAGGATGTTGATGATGCGGGCCTGCACGCTCACGTCGAGCGCGCTCGTCGGCTCGTCGAGGACGACGAACTTCGGATTGAGCGCCACGGCGCGGGCGATGCCGACGCGCTGTTTCTGGCCGCCCGAGAGCTGACCGGGGTAGCGGTACATGAACTCCCGCGGAAGGTCCACCATGTCCAACAGTTCCTCGACCCGTTCGAGTCGGGCCTCGGAGTCGCCGTAGTCGTGAATCTTCAGGGGGGCCTCGATAATCGACTTGACGCGGTGCCGCGGATTGAGGCTCGATGCCGGGTCCTGGTGGACGATTTGCATGTTCCGGCGGAACCGCTTGAGCTCGCCGTCGGAGAGGTCGACGACGTTCTGGCCGTCGATTTCGACCCGCCCGCTCGTCGGCTCCGTCAGGCGGAGCATCGACCGGCCGGTCGTCGTCTTGCCGGACCCCGACTCGCCGACGAGGCCGAACGTCTCGCCCTCCGCGATGGAGAAGCTTACGCCGTCTACGGCGCGGACCTCGCCCGCCTTCTTCTGGAAGATGCCCTCGAACAGCGGGAAGTGTTTCTTGAGGTTCTCGACCGTGACCATCGGGTCGTCGAGGTCCCGGTCGCGCTGTGCCGCCGCCGTCGATTCGGTCGTGTACGCTGAGTCGTTCATTGGTCCGTCCCCCCGTCGGCGGAGATGTCGCCGGGTGCGTCGCCGCTATGGGTGTCGCCACCAGCAGACAGCCACGGCGCGGTTCCGATATCGACCCGTTCCGCGGCGAGCGACTCGTGACGCTCGCGGGCGGGGAGCCCGTCGAACAGGTGACACGCGGTCGCGTGGTCAGGGCCAGTCTGCCGCGGGTACGGGTACGCCTCGTGGCAGTCCGGTTCCGCGTGCGGACAGCGGTCGGCGAACCGACAGCCGGCCGGCGGGTTCGTGTAGTCGGGCAGGTGCCCCTCGATGCCGTCGCCGATGCCGGTCGAGAGCGTCGGGATGCTCTCCAGCAGCCCGCGGGTGTAGGGGTGCTGCGGGTTCGCAAACAGGTCGGCGGTCGGCGCTTGCTCGACGATTTCGCCCGCGTACATCACGTTGATGCGGTCGCTGACCTCGCGGGCGACGCCGAGGTCGTGGGTGATGTAGAGGACGCTCGTGTCGCGCTCTTCGACGAGTTCGTCGAGGAGGTCGAGCACCTTCGCCTCAGTCGTCACGTCGAGGGCGGTCCCCGGTTCGTCGGCGATGAGCAGGTCCGGCTCCGACAGGAGCGCGATGGCGATGAGGACGCGCTGGCGCATCCCCCCGGAGAGTTCGACCGGGTAGCTCTCGAAGACGCGCTCGGGGGCCGAGATTTCCACCTCGCCGAGCATCTCGATGGCCCGCTTCCGGTGTTCGGCTTTCGCGCCGGTAGACAGCGCGTCGCGGACGAGCTTCGACAGCGACAGGCGCGGTCGCCCCTGCCACTTCAGCACGTCCATCATCTGCTCGCCGACCGTCAGGACGGGGTTGAGACTCGTCATCGGGTCCTGCATTATCATGCTCATCTCCTTGCCGCGCCGCGAGTGGCGCTCGGCGTCGGAGAGCGAGAGCACGTCCTCGCCCTTGTAGCGAATCTCGCCCTCGGGGATGGTCGCCGAGGGGAGCAGTCCCATGATGGACTTCACGGTGACGCTCTTGCCACAGCCCGTCTCGCCGACGAGCGCCGCGGTCTCGCCGCGGTCGATGGCGAAGTCGATGCCGTTTATCACTTCGGCCGTCCCGTCGTGGGTCTCGAAGTGGACGTGGAGGTTCTTCACCTCTAAGATGGGGTCGGCCATCTCAGTCCACCTCCACGTCGAGCACGTCGCGCAGGCCGTCGCCGATGAAGTTGAACCCGAGGACGGCGAACGAGATCGCCAGCCCGGGGAACACGGCAATCCACCAGAAGCTCGTGACGTAGTTGCGGCCCTGCGCGATCATCGCACCCCACGTCGGCGTCGGCGGTTGCGCGCCGAGGCCGAGGAACGACAGGCCCGCGCCGACGAGGATCACGAAGCCCATGTCGAGGGTCGCCTTGACCGTGATGGGGCTGACGACGTTCGGGAGAATCTCCCTGAACGTCGTCCGCACCCACCCCGACCCGAGCGCACGGCTCGACTCGATGAACTCGTCTTCCTTTATCGAGAGCACCTCGCCCTGCACGAGGCGGGCGTACCACGACCACCACGAGAAGGCGATGGCGACCATGACGTTGAACAGCGACGCGCCGGTCGCGGCGACCACTGCCATGGCGAGGAGCGTGGGCGGGATGGCGAGGAAGATGTCCGTCACCCGCATGATGACGGTGTTCGTCGTCCCGCCGAGGTAGCCCGCGATGAGCCCGAGCGTCACGCCGATTGAGATGGCGATAGAGAGGACGATGCCGCTCATCAGAAGCGACAGCCGCGCCCCGAACAGGACGCGGCTGAAGATGTCGCGGCCGGTCGTGTCGGTGCCCATCAGGTGCGTCGCGCTCGGCGGCTCGCTCGCCTGGTCGAAGTAGACGCCCGCGCCGGCGTGTTCGGGGAACGGCGCGAGGTACGGCGCGAGGAGCGCCGCGACGACGAGCGTCAGAATCATCGCCAGTCCGACGAGCGAGAGCTTGTTGCCCGCGAAGGTCCGAAAGCCGCGTTTGAGCTGTCGAATCCGCTCTTTCCGGGCGGCGCTCTCGGTGTCGAGAAACGGGATGGAGGTCTTCGTGGACACGACTATCCCTCCTCCAGCCGCACCCGCGGGTCGAGGTAGCCGTACAACAGGTCGACCACGAAGTTAGCGGTCACGAAGCCGATACCGACCACGATGGTGACGCCGACGATGGCGTTGAAGTCCTGATAGAGGATTGCTTGGACGCCGTAGCGCGCCATCCCCGGCCACGCGAAGACGATTTCCACGAGGAACGCGTTCCCGAGGAGGAAGCCGAAGGCGAGACCGACCACCGTGAGTGAACTCGTAAAGGCGTTTTGCAGCATGTACTTGTATTCGATGAGGGTGTTCGGGAGGCCGTAGGCCCGCGCGGCGAGGACGTAGTCCTTGCGCTGCTCGTCGATCATGTCCGAGCGGATGAGCCGCATCACCTGCGCCAGCGTGGCGAGACCGAGCGCGACGGTCGGCAACAGGAGGTGCGTGGCCGCGTCGAGGAACGTCCCGAACTGGCCGGCGATGAGGCTGTCGACCAGATACAGGCGCGTGACCGCCGGTGGGGGAGCGACGCCGTCGCTGAGCCGCCCCGAGAGGGGCAACAGCCCGAGGCTGACGACGAAGACGATTTGGAGGACGATAGCGACCCAAAACCGCGGCATCGACACGCCGAACAGGGCGGTGATGCGCGAGAGGTGGTCCTGCCAGCGGTCCTTGTTGGTCCCGGCGACGACGCCGAACGGAATCGCCAGTAACACGGCGAAAAACAGCGTGACGACGGTCAGTTCGAGCGTCGCGGGCAGGCGGGCGACGATGTCCGAAAAGACGTTGTTGTTCGTCCGAAGCGACATTCCCCAGTCGCCCTGCACGACGCCGAACAGCCAGTCGGCGTACTGCATCGGCAGCGGCTGGTCGAGGCCCATCTCGGCCCGGAGTGCCGCGACTTGCTGGTCAGTTGCTTCCGGTCCGAGCGCCAACCGAACGGGGTCGCCCGGAATCACGCGGGATATCAGGAAGATGAGCACTGACAGCCCGAAGATGACGGGGACCGAGTGGATTGCGCGCCGAACGAGGTAATCTACGTATGACATTGGTGAGTTTGGAAAGACGGCCCGAAACGGGGCGTCGAAAGTCGTCGGGCGACTACTTCGCCCGGCCCTCGCCGCTGCGAGTCATGGAGTGGACGTCCCAGTCGAACGACATCACGCCGCGGTACTGCCAGCCCTCGACGTTTTCGTTGATGCCGATGCGGTACGGCGGGTTGGCGATGTAGACGCTCGGCATGCCCTCGACAATGAGCGCCTGCGCCTCCTCGTACTTCTCCAGCCGCGACTGGAGGTCGGTGGACTTGCGCGCCTCTTCGAGAGTGGCCGCGATTTCGTCGGTGGAGTACCACGACTGGGAGATGTACGACCCGAACGAGGAGGGGTGGTACATCAGGTAGGTGTGGCTGTCCGGCGACGGCATCTTCGCCGTGTGGAAGATGTTCGTCATGTGGGCGGTCGACTCGGCGCTCGTCGCGCGGTCGGTGAGGCGGGCCCACTGCAGCGGGTTGATTTCGAGGTCGATGCCGAGTTCGTTCAGCCCGGCCTGGTTGAGAAGCCCCATCTGGCGCTGGAGTTCGGTGCCGGCGACGACGACGTGTTCGAGGCCGATTTCGTTGATTTCGTCGACGGAGTAGTCCGCCTTGTCGAGGAACTCCTTGGCCTTGTCGAGGTCCTGTTCCATCGGGACGAGGTCGTCGTTGTGGCCCGCCATCTCACGGGGGACCGGCCCGGCAGCGACGCCGCCGCCGCCGATGATGTCGTTGACGGCGCTGTCGTAGTCGAACGCGTAGGCGATGGCCTTCCGGACGTTGATGTCGTCGGTCGGTGCCTTCTGGCAGTTCAGCGGGAAGTGGAACAACTGCAGCTGCGGCACCTCGGGGACGCGAACGTTGGCGTACGAGTCCATCTCGGCGTACGCCTGCGTGCCCATGTACTGGTCGGTCATGTCGCCTTCGCCCTGCTGCATCGTCGTCTTGATGGTGGACTCCTCGGTGATGACCGTCGAGCGGAACGTGTCGAAGCTGTCCTCGCTCCAGCCCTTCCAGTAGTCCTCGTAGGCGGTCGCCTCGATGGAGTTCCCCTGCTCCCAGTTGTCGAGGACGTACGCGCCGGAACCGGCGGAGTTGTTCTGAAGGTAGGCGTTGCCGTGGTCGCCGTCCTGCTCGTTCTCCTGGACGACGGTGCTGTTGACGATGTAGAACTGGACGAACGTCGCCAGCGCCGGGCCGTACGCCTGATTGAACTCGAAGGCGACCGTCTGCTCGTCGCGGACGGTGATGTTCGAGGGGTCGAGGTAGTCGAGCCAGAACGACGAGTACCCGCGCTGGAGTTCCAGCATCCGGGTGAGCGAGTACGCCACGTCGTCGGCGGTCAGCGGCGTGCCGTCCGAGAACGTTACGTCGTCGCGGACGGTGAACACCCACGTCTTCCCCTCGTCTTCGGTGTCCCAGCTCTCGGCGATGTGCGCCGTCGGTTGGAGCGTCTCGGCGTCGACCGTGATGAGTTCGTCGTAGAGGTTCTGCGCCGCGAGCCCCTGCGTGTAGTCGACCTGCTCTGCGGGGTCGAGCGTCCCGAAGACCTGTCCGGCGACGAAGTGGAAGTCGTTGCTGGCCCCGCCGCTTCCGCCGTCGCTCGTTTGTTCAGCCGTGGTCGAGTCGCTCCCGGAACTCCCGTCGGTGGTCTCGGTCTGCTGGGCCCCCTGACAGCCTGCGAGCGCGACGCTCGTCGCTCCCGCACCGATGAGCTTCAGCAGTTTTCTGCGTTCTATGTTGCCGGTTGGCATGGAGAGTTGTGGATACCCTATTCGTATAAAGCTTTCCTAGTGATTGAACATATCGTCTACAATAGAAGTTGATTCATCTAATTTTAGTTTTGCAATAATTTTGGAGAGGGCCGAGAACACGAGGATATGAACGAATACGCCGCTTGACCAGATATAGAAGTCGAATCAACTCAGTCTGACTCAAAATAAGCCATATATAAACAGCTAATCGTGAGATTTGTGGACAAGAATGAGCGCGTTAATCGCGGGAGCGTCGCGTCGAGCGCGGTCGAGGCCGAGGCGGAATCGGCGACTCCGCGAGCGGTTACTGCGGGAGAAACAGGGCGGGTTCGGTGTGTCGGAACGAGCAACGACGGGTGTTTCCCAAGTCGCTCACCGTCGTCCGAATCTCGGATTCGGTTCGGAGCGTTTCGACGAACGAGTGGTCGGTATCGGAGTCGTAAAACACGGGGTAGAGGACCGCTTCCTTCGTTTCCACGGATTTTACGACGACGACGAAGATTCGAATGTTCGTGTCGCGGGCGCGGTAGACTTCGAACTGGTCGAACGCCGTGTCAGGCCCCGAGACAGCCGATTCAAGCGCTTCGAGTTCGGAATCCGGAACGAGGAGACGGAATCCGGAGTCGGCGGCCGCCGCCGCGTCCGTGGTGGATACGTCCCCGGGATGAAGAACGAGCGTCTCCCAGCCTGAATCTTCGAGTTCCGCCGAAACCTCGTCGATCTCGGTGAGGATGTCAGCCCAATCGGCGAGGGCCTTGTTCGTTCGGTTGATTTTTCCGCGTACCATGACGACACCCTCCGTGAACGCGGAGTAAAAGTGTTTGGGGCCCGAAACGCGCGTTCCCCCGACGGCCTTCGATTTCGGTCGTTCGCCGTCCCGAAATGAGTGAACGATTCGTTCACTAAATGTATCCGATTCGGAGATTTTGAAGAAACATTCATATATATGAAGCTAAGCGGTATAACCGTGAAGATAGCAATGCCCGATTCGCAGGAGTGGATAGAGGACCCGCGCGTTGTCGAACTTCTCGAAGACCGGATGGACAAGAAGGACTATCTCATCTTCCGCGAACTGAACAAGGACGGGCGAATCTCGGACACGGAGCTCGCCGACCGCGTCGGCCTCTCTCGGACGGCCGCGCGGCGGCGACGCAAGATGCTCCAGGAGGACGGCATCCTCGAAATCTTCGCGCTATTGGTCTTTCGGGCGGCCGACTACCCCTACGCCGAGGTCCACATCTCGTACGACAAGGGTTCCACGAACGACGAAATTACGGCGTTTATCGAGCGACTCCTCGACGAGGGGCTGGTCTACGAGGTCGCGGAGTGCATCGGCGAGTACGACCTGCTGATTCGCGTCTGGCAGTCTTCTCTGAGCAGTATCAACAGCTACGTCCGCGAACTCCTGCAGGACAGCGACGTGGTCGACACCTACACCATCGTCCCCATCACCGACTCGTACAAGATGTTCCACCGGACGTTCTACAGGCCGGGCGAAGAGGCACCCGACGCGTCGTGACCGAGTCACGGGTCGTCGCGAGCGAGAGTCGGGTCGAACGTACAATCCGAGAGCCGTCGGTCCTCGTGGGGCTTCCGACCGCCCGAACCAACACGTTTTAGGTTGGCCTAAACAATCTGTCGAGCGAACGACGCACGGACCGGGCGTCGAAACACGGCCCGCGAACCAGTAGACAGAGACACCATGGTCGGCACGACACTCACCCAGATTCGGACTCACATCGAATCGCTCGCGAGCGACGACGGGGCGTACGAACTCGTCTGCGGACGGACCGGAGAGCGGCCGGTCCCGGTCGACGGGCTTCGGTTCGAGGACCGTTCGACGGGGGAGGCCGCCGCCCGCGCGGCGAGACAGTATCGCTCGGCCCTCCGGCGGTACGACCCGAACGTCCCGTACTACGACCTCATCGTCTCGGAACACGACGACGTTCCGGGCTTCGGCGGCGCGAGCGCGACCGCCGACGGCTGGGCGACCGCCGGGGCGACGCCCGGTCTCCCCGAACCGCCCTCCGGCTTCGACCTCGGAACCGATGCGGACGGCGGACCCGAGTGCGACAACGGCGGGGAGCGCTCCGAGCGGGTCGAGTTCTGTCACCGGGTCGCGGCGGCGGTGTTCGAGGCGCTCGTAGACGCCGGCCACCGGGCGGTCGAGACGGCGGTGATGGACGCGTACTTCGACCTCGCGGAGACGATGTCCAGCGCGGACGACCTCTGTCTGCGCCTGCTGGAGAGCATGGCGACCGCGCTTCACGTCCATCTCACGTCGGCCGAGCAGGCTGACGTGCTCGAACGCGCCGCCTCGAACATCGCGTCGCGGCCCGACTCGGCGGGAGCGCTGGGGGCGACGCTGGCGGAGATGGCACGGCTCGACCTCGTCGGGTCGTACACCTGCTCACCGTGGCGCCCCGGCCCGGACGCCAGCACGAGGTCGGCGGAGCTGACCCTCGAAGGCTACGCGCTCTCGGCGCGCGAGGGGCGGCTTCCGGTGTTACCGGTCGTCCTCGATCTCTACCGCCGGGCGGAGTCGTGGAAGCCCGTCTCCCTGCACGTCACGCCGGCCGAGGAGGGCTGGCACGCGACGCTCTCGGTCTCCTCGAAGTCCAACGCGGTCGGGCTGGCGAGCGTCCCGATTCACGAGCGCGCCGCCGACTAACTCGTTTTCTGTCCCTCACCACACGCCGACGCGACGGACGCGCTTTCGAATCCGTCTCAGGTCCGAAAGCCGCGCAGGAACCCGGTGGCTACCCCACCGCACCCGAGTGACACGAGGAGTTCGAACGTCCGCACGACGAGCACCGCCGCAGCCGCCCCCGCGGCCGGCGCGCCCGTGGTGAGGCTGAGCGCGCCCGCGAGAAGCACGTCGTACGCGCCGAGGCTCCCCGGAATGGGGACGACGCTCGCCGCCTGCGGGAGCGGGATGACGGCGACAATCGGGAGAAACGCCACCGTCGTGCCGGTGCCGGCGAGCGCGACCCAGAGTGCGAGCGACGTGATCAGCTGCTCGAAGACGCCGCTGAGCGCGATGAGGCCAAGGAGTTCCGGCGCGTCTCGGAAGTGGACGACGCGCTCCCAGAACCGTCCGACCGCGTCGGCGACGGCCTCACGGCCGACCGGTGTCTCGCGAGTGAGTCCAGAGACAACGCGGACGACCGGGGCCAAGACAGCGACGACGACCGCCGAGAGCGCGTCTCGCGCCCAGATGAGCGCGGCACCGACGACAAACAGCGCGACGACCGCGCCGGCCAGCGTCACGAGGACGAACCGCGGCGTCGGCGCGTCGAGAAAGAGGACGCCGACGATGGCGACCGACAGGAGGAGCTGTGCGGCGGATTTGACGTACTTGGCGACGCCGCGGACCCCGAGGGCCTCGCTGTAGCTCGTCTCGGTCGCGACGCCGAAGAACTGCGCCATGATTGGCTCCGAGCTCACCGGGCCGGCGGGGCTGAGTACGTCGAAGAAGTCGCCGGCGAACGCGAACTGGACGCTCGCCCGCGGCGAGAGCCCGTCGCGGAGGGGCCGAACCGACGCCCAGACACCGAGACCGTCGACGGTCGCCTCGGCGAGCATCAGAGCGCAGACGACGCCGACGGCCCACGGGGCGACGGCCGCGACACGCGAGCCGACCGCTTCCGGGCCGACGTACCAGAGGTACACCGCGAGCGCTCCGATACCGAGTCCCGCACCGACGACGAACCGAACCCCGCGTCTCACACCCGAAGCAAACGAGGCCCGCTACAAAACCGCCGCGGCTCACGGCCGCGCACGGTCCTCGAGACTACACACTCGATTCGAGGACTAAACCACGACGAGACGGCCGGTGGCCGTGGATTTATGCTCGCGAGTTCCTACTAGCCCCGATGTGGACTCCCCGTTCGAGACGCTCGGCATCGACCCGGACGCAGACGAGGACGAACTCGTCGACGCGTACCGTCGGCGGGTGAAGTCGGCCCACCCGGACCACGGCGGGTCGGCCGAAGAATTTCAGGCTGTTCGAACGGCCTACGAGGCGATTCGCGCCGGCTACGAGCCCGGCGACGAACTCGAACCCGTCGAGACGGACGGCCGCCGACCGGCCGACGATGACGGAGCACGAAATGGACAGCACGACGCCGGAGCCGCCCGAAACGGACAGACCGGGGACGCGACCGACGGCGCGAGTTCCGGTTCCGGGGACGACCCAGAGCCCGAGGCTGAACGACGCGGGGCGCGAGTCGAGTTCCTCGACTACGACGTGCTCACCGACC
This sequence comes from Haloferax sp. AB510, assembly GCF_024136985.1. NCBI lineage: Archaea > Methanobacteriati > Methanobacteriota > Halobacteria > Halobacteriales > Haloferacaceae > Haloferax > Haloferax sp. AB510. Next base: position 2,361 of record NZ_JAMYJY010000079.1, on the reverse strand, counting down.
GCGGCTGGTCGCTCGCCGACGACGACCTCTTCGAGAAGGCCGCCGAAAGCGGCCTCGACGGCGACGCCTACGGCGAGGTGTTCGTCGAGCCGCGGACCAACCTCCTGAAGGCGGCTGAGGACGCGGGCCACAGTTGGCCCTTCGCCTGCCGCGGCGGTGCCTGCGCGAACTGCGCGGTGGCGGTCGTCGAGGGCGACGTGAAGATGCCTTCGAACCACATCCTCTCGGAGGAGATGCTGGAACAGGGCGTCCGGCTGTCGTGTATCAGCCTCCCGGTGACCGACGACCTGCAGGTCGTCTACAACATCGAACACCTCCCCGGCCTCGATGAACTTCGGCTCCCCCCGCAGCACGCCCGGAAGATGAGCGCCGGCGACTGACCGGAAACCGGCGGCCGGCCTGTCCGAGGTGCGGCCCGGCGGGGTCTTGGGGTTGTGCGTCACCCGCGCCCCAACGCGGCCGAATTAAGCTTCGATAGCGACCCTACAACGATATGAAAGGAACGCCGACGCGAAGAGACGTCCTTCGGCTCGCGGGCGCGGGCACCGTGGCGGGAACGGTCGGGCTGGCGGGATGTCTCGGCGGAAGCGGCGGCGGAAGTGTCGATGCCGGCGGTGACCTGACGACGACCGGAGACGAGACGGCCGGCGCGTCGGACGGCGACGGCGCGTGGCGGACGGCCGAACTCACCGACGTGCGCACCGGCGAGACGTTCACTATCGAGGGCCTCCTCGACCGACCGATTCTCCTGGAGACGTTCGCGGTGTGGTGTTCGAACTGCCTGCGCCAACAGCGCGAGCTAATCGAGTTCCACGAGACCGTCGGCGACGACGTGCTGACGGTCGCGCTCGACATCGACCCCAACGAGGACGCCGAGAAGGTCAGGAAACACGCGGAGGACCACGGCTTCGACTGGCGCTACGCCGTCTCGCCCGAACCAGTCACGAGGAGCCTCACCGCCGAGTTCGGCTCGTCGATGGCGAGCGCGCCGGTCGTTCCGATGGTCAGGCTCTGTCCCGACGGGAGCGCGACGCGGCTCAAAGACGGCCACAAGACGACCGCGTTCCTCCGCGAGCGGGTCGGCGAGTGCTGACCGACCTCGCGCCGCGGCTGTTCGAACTGTTCGTCCTCGGCGTCGGCACCCCGCTCACCGCCGCCTGCGCCCTCCCGCTGTACCCCGGTTTCCTCGCGTACCTCGCGCGACAGAGTTCGCGTGTGAGCGGGGAGTCGTCCTCACCGGCCGGCGCGACCGGCGATGGACGCGGCGGGGTAAGAAACGGCGGAGGCGACGGCGACGAACGAGACGGCAGCCTCCCGATAGCCGTCCTCGGCGGCCTCGTCACCGCCGGCGCGGTATCGTTCATGCTCGTCATCGGCGTCGTGTTCTCGCTCCTCCTCGAAGTGTCGCTCACGACGGTCGTCGAGGTGGTCTCGCCGGCGGCCTTCGTCGTTCTCTTCGTCGTGAGCCTCGCGCTCCTCTTCGACGCGAAGGTGTTCGCGCGGCTCCCCACTATCGAGCCGCCGGAGACACGTCACCCGGCGCTGTCGGCGTTCGCCTACGGCTTTTTCTTCGGCGCAATCGTCCTCCCCTGCAACCCCGGCTTCATCGCCCTGTTCTTCGCACGCGTCCCCGTGCTGTTCGACACCGCCGCCGAGAGCCTCCTCGGGTTCCTCGCGTTCGGCCTCGGTATCGGCGCGCCACTCCTCGTCTTCGCTCTCGTCTCGGAGCGGTACAGCCGACGGGCGACCCGGTGGTTCGCCCGCCACACGACCGCTATCAACCGCGTCACCGGCGCGGTCATGCTGGTCGTCAGCGTCTACTATCTGCTCGTCGTCTTCGACGTGCTCGGCGTCGCGCCCGTCATCGAATCGCTCCTCGACGCGGTCGTCTGAGCCGGACCGCGCAAGCAGACCTCCGTGAGCGTCGGACCCGCAGAAGTGCCTATGACCGTCGGTCCCCTCTGTCTAGGGAAGCACCCGATGAACACCGACCAGCGAGCCGACCGGTACCGGACGGTCGTCGCCGCCCGCCTCGAACGCCTCTCGACACGGGCGCGGCTGGCCGTCGTCGCCGACCTCTGGGCCGCCCGCGGCTTCGAGACGCGCGTCGAGGCGGGGGTCGTCCGCGCCGAGCGCCGCGGCCGGTCGGTGCGGCTTCGTCCCGTCAGCGGGCGTCGGTCGGAAGCGTCGGCGACGGCCGAACGAGAGGCGGACGCGGACACTGACGCACCTCCTGTGAAACATCTCGCTATCGACGACATCACTGAGGCGCTCCTGTACGCCCTCGACCGGCCGGACGCCGACGCGGTCTGTCGCCGCCAGTTCGGCGCGCCGCTGGACGACCTCCGCCGCCGCTTCGGA
>NZ_JAMYJY010000078.1:0-18045 GCF_024136985.1 Haloferax sp. AB510 | reverse complement strand
GCTTCCGAGGCTCCGACGCCGACCTCGCGCTCGGTCGACGGCGACCGCGACGACCTCGCCGGGCCGCCCTCGAAGCCGAGGGGTTTCGGGTCGTCTCCGAGACGTGGGTCCGCGAGACCTCGGGCGTCCCCCTCGACCGCGTCGCCGCTCTCGAAGCGGACATCACCGCGGTCGACGAGGGCCTCCGCTTCGGCGCGCACGTCCACGCCGACGACTACGCGGTCGTCTCGCTCCCCGACGGCCTGCTCGGCGAGGCGCAGGGCATCGACCTCGACGCCGCGCTCGACGCGGTCCGTGAGACGACCGTCGCCTTCCACACGACCGAGGGCGGGACGCGCGCGGTGGGTCGTGCCGCCGTCGCGGGCGACGGCTACGACGAACTCGTGTCGCGGCTCTGCGACGTGCTTCGCGAGAAATACGACAGCGTCGTCCGCGACGACGGGGCGGTCACGGCGGCGGCTCGGGCGTTCGACCCCGCCGCCGCACGCGAGTTTGGCGTTCCCGAGGGCCCGGCGTTCGGCAAGCTCTCGGCCGGGCAACCGGTCGAGATTGACGGCGAGACCGTCGCGCCCGAAGACGTCTCGAAAGAGCGGCTGGTCGAGTTCACGGTGTGACCCCCGGCGGAGCGCGGCCAACCGATTTCGTCCCGTGAGCCGTTCTGTGCCGCGGGCTCACATGTCACGTTTCGGCACGAATCGGCGGCTCGTCGGACAGATGTCTGACGGAAGGGGGAAAGATAATTAGTTGTCCTCCGTAAACCGTCTCCATAAATATGGACTCTATCGTCGGCGACGCAATTGACGAGGCCGAGGCCGAGGACATGGGGGATGAGTCGGTTCAGGTCGACGACTCGACCAACATCAACCGGTCCGGGACGATGACTGACGACGAACTGAAAGCGGTTCTCAAAGACCTCCAGACCAACATCACGGTGGTCGGGTGCGGCGGTGCCGGCGGGAACACCGTCAATCGGATGCACGAGGAGGGAATCAAGGGGGCGAAGCTCGTCGCCGCCAACACCGACGTGCAACACCTCGTGGAGATCGGGGCTGACACGAAGATTCTCATGGGCGAGCAGAAGACCCAAGGCCGCGGCGCGGGCTCGCTCCCGCAGGTCGGCGAGGAGGCCGCCCTCGAATCCCAAGAGGAGATTTACGACGCCATCGAGGGCTCCGACATGGTGTTCGTCACCGCCGGACTCGGCGGCGGTACCGGTACCGGCTCGGCCCCCGTGGTCGCCAAGGCGGCCCGCGAGTCGGGCGCGCTCACCATCGCCATCGTCACGACGCCCTTTACGGCCGAAGGCGAGGTGCGACGAACGAACGCCGAAGCCGGTCTCGAACGGCTCCGCGACGTTTCGGACACGGTCATCGTCGTGCCGAACGACCGCCTGCTCGACGCCGTGGGCAAACTCCCCGTCCGGCAGGCGTTCAAGGTCTCCGACGAGGTACTGATGCGCTCGGTCAAGGGCATCACCGAACTCATCACCAAGCCCGGTCTCGTCAACCTCGACTTCGCCGACGTGAAGACGGTCATGGAGCGCGGCGGCGTCGCCATGATCGGTCTCGGCGAGTCCGACTCCGAGTCCAAGGCCCAAGAGTCCGTCAAGTCCGCCCTCCGCTCGCCGCTTCTCGACGTGGACATCTCCGGCGCGAACTCCGCGCTGGTCAACGTCACCGGCGGCTCCGACATGAGCATCGAGGAGGCCGAAGGCGTCGTCGAGGAGATTTACGACCGCATCGACCCCGACGCGCGCATCATCTGGGGGACCTCGGTCGACGACGAGCTCGAAGGCATGATGCGGACGATGATCGTCGTCACCGGCGTCGAGTCGCCTCAAATCTACGGCCGCAACGGCGAGGTGCAGTCGCAGGCCGAAGGTCGCCTCGAAGACATCGACTACGTCGAGTAGTCGCCGTCGGCGACGCGGCCGGGAACGTGTCCACCGCTCCCGCGGCCCGGATGCCCTCCGTTCTCCTCCCCTCGCGTTCCGAGTAGTGGCGTCACTCCGCCGGATTCGGCGTTCTCGCTCGCCTTCGAGACCGAATTCGGCTCGACGGTGCATCAATAGATAGAAAAAGCCCGACGCCTTAGGCCCCAGCAACATGGACGTTAAGTACGACCTGAACAGCTACGTTCGCGTGTTGAAACTCGCGAGCACCCCGTCCTGGCAGGAGTTCTCCCAGATCTCCAAAATCGCCGGCGCGGGTATCTTCCTCGTCGGACTGCTCGGTTTCATCATCTTCGCGGTCATGAGCTTCCTCCCCGGAGGGGTCTGAGATGCCCATCTTCGCCGTAAAGACCACCGCTCGCCAGGAGCGAACGGTTGCAGACATGATCGCGTCGAAGGACTTCGCCGAGATTCACGCCGTCCTCGCGCCCGACTCGCTCACGAGTTACGTGATGGTCGAGGCCGACGACGACGGTATCGTCACGCGCGTCCTCGAGGAGATTCCGCACGCCCGCGGCCTCGTCGAGAGCGGCGGCGCGGTCGGCACCTCCAGCATGGCCGAAGTCGAACACTTCCTCTCGCCGACGCCGGACGTGGAGGGTATCGCGGAGGGCGACATCGTCGAACTCATCGCCGGCCCGTTCAAAGGCGAGAAGGCGCGCGTCCAGCGCATCGACGAGACGAAAGACCAGGTCACCGTCGAACTGTACGAGGCGACGGTCCCGATTCCGGTCACCGTCCGCGGGGACCAGATTCGCGTCCTCGACTCCGACGAGCGGTAAGCGTCCGCCCCGACGAGGACTCTCTTCTCTCTCAGTCTCGGCTCGACTCACCGCGCGAAGAGCGCCGCGTCCCCCGTCGATATCCACCCACCCGGTGACTCCCATGTCCCCCGACAGTCACCGACGAGGCCGTCTCGCACGACCGTGTCGCGTCCCACCGCGACCAGCCTGACTCTCCGACTCGTCTACAGCGCGCCCTGCTCGCGGAGCGTCTCGACGACGCTGTTGAGGTCGGCGTCCGCCTCGACGGCGTCCTTTACGTCCTCGCGGATGCGGACCGCGGAGGAGTCGGCGTCGTACGCGCGGACGAACTCGGCGCGGGTGTGCTCGTCGAAGGCGTGTCGAATCGCGAAGTAGCCCTCGGGGACGATGGTCCCGCACACCTTGCACTCGTGGCGCTCGTGTTCCACCGTCTGGTGGATGACCGCGCTTTCCGCGTCTTCGAACCGACCGTCACACCCTTCGATTCCGCACTTCCACCGGGACATGTTCCCACCGACGGACGTGAGCGACAAAACCGTTTCTTCGACCGTCCGGCGTTCGACAAATAGCAACCACTAACTGATGGCTGACCCGACCGTACCGTGTGAGCGCGACCACGACGACGCGGGTCGATATGCACGTGAAGATTCTCGACGAGCGGGTCGTCTCGCGCGCAAAAGCCCGCGGTGTCGACGTGCTCGTCTACGCGCCGCATTTCGTCCGCCTGCCCGACATCCGCGCCCGCGCGGAACGGTTCTCCGACGACGACCTGCTCGTCGTCCCCGCCCGCGAGGTGTTCACGGGGTCGTGGCGCGACCGGAAACACGTCCTCGCGGTCGGCCTCTCGGACCCCGTGCCCGACTTCATCACCCTCGACGGGGCCTTCGCGGAGTTCGACCGGCAGGACGCGGCGACGCTCGTCCCGCACCCCGAGTTCCTGACGGTGAGTCTCACCGCCGAGGACGTGGCCGCCCGCCGCGACGACATCGACGCCGTCGAGACGTACAACACGAAGACTCTGCCGCGGGACAACCGCCGCGGGCGCGACATCGCCCGCGAGACGGGGCTGCCGGGGTTCGCGTCGTCCTACGCGCACCTCCGCGGCACCGTCGGCGAGGCGTGGACTGAGTTCGACTGCGACATCGACTCCGAGGCCGACCTCGTCACTGCACTCCGCGAGGGAGCGGAACGCCGGGTCGTCCGCCGCACAGGGGTCTCCCACGCGCTCCGCGGTGCGGCCGAGTTCGCCCACCTCGGCTACGAGAACTCGTGGGGGAAGGTCGACCGACTCCTGCTTTCGGGGATGGAGCCGACGCACCCGAGCCACATCGCCTACGACGGTCGGTTCGACGACGTGAGCGTCTACTGAGTGAGTTGAGCGGAGTTCTGTTGACCCCGCCAGAATCCGTCAGCATCGCGGCCGCCCCGCCCTCAGAGCACCGCGGTGAACGTCGCCGCGGCGTCCGCGAGGGACACGTCGAGCGAAAAGAGGTAGTAGTGGACGCCCGCGAGAACGCCGAGTTCGGCGACCGTGACGACGACGGTCACCGCGTCGGCGTGTTTCGAACTCGTCGCCACGCCGGTCGGCAGGTCGTACTCCTGCGGCGACAGCGGGTAGAACAGCGCGATGCCGCGCTTCGAGCCGACCATGTCGAGGACGTAGTGGGTGGCGACGCCGATCCAGACGAAGTGGAGGTTACCGAAGATGAGTGGGAACGAGAGGAATATCGCCAGCACCGGGAGGTTGTGGAGCGTCTTGCGGTGCTTGCCGAAGGCGGTGTCAACGTCGGGGAACAGCGCCCCGAGGACGACGGGTAGCGACAACTGGCCGATTTTCTGGGCGAGGAGGAACGCCGAATCCATCGTCGGTTCGAACGACCGCGGGTCCACGGTGAGGATGACGCCGAGCCCGAGCGCCAACAGGATGGCGTTGAGCACGTGTCCCTTCTTGTTCATGGATGCAGACTGGTCCGGCGGGATACAAAGCTTTCCCACGGAACCGACCGACGGCGGCCGTGCGACCGGCTCAGCCGGTCGTGGCGGATTCGATTTCCTCGCGGAGGAGCGCCAGCGCCCCGCGCGCAATCTGTTCTTTTACCTGCGTCCGCGACCCGTCGTACTCGAAGCGCTCGACGCGGGCGTAGGAGTCGCCTGACCCCCACGGCGCGGCGAAGGCGACGCCGACGAAGACGGTGCCGACCGGCTTGCCGGGGAGGCCGCCCTCGGGGCCGGCGATACCTGTCGTCGCCAGCCCCCACGTCGCGTCGGCCACGTCGCGGACACCGGCGGCCATCTCGCGGGCGACTGGTTCTGAGACGGCTCCGTGTTCGTCCAGCGACTCCCGTGAGACTGCCAGTTCGTGGCGCTTGGCGTCGTAGGAGTAGGTGACGAGCGAGCGGTCGAAGTAGTCGCTGGAGCCGGGCACGTCAGTCAGGAGCGACCCGATGAGACCGCCGGTGCAGGACTCCGCGACCGCGACGGTGTGGTCCGCCTCGCGGAGGGCGTCGCCGACGTGGACCTCCTCGGGCGGGTCGGATGCGAACTCGCGCATACGACCGACGACGGGCGGTCGGGACAAAAGCGGACCGGGGAAGTTACCTGCGGGGTTGGTGCCGCGGTCGACACCGAGGCGACCGGCTAAAAGTCCACCGGCGGTTCCGAGACCGAGAAGTACACAAAGCCCCGCGGTGTCGGGTCCGACATGGACATCGACGTTGAGCCGACGGAGCGACCCGACGCCGACGAAGACGACGACGCCGGCGACGACGGGCCGGCCGAAATCGAGGTGGAAGTCACCGACCCCGACGAGGTCACGTCGACCGACACCGAGGACCTCCCCGAGGGCATCGACGCCCCGGATTACGTCCTCTACGGCGGCAAGGGCGGCGTCGGGAAGACCACGATGGCCGCGGCGACGGCGCTCGCCAGCGCGGCCGACGGCACCGCGACGCTCGTCGTTTCCACGGACCCCGCGCACTCTCTTTCCGACACGCTCGGCGTGCCGATCCCCGACAAGCCGACTCGGATTCGGGAGGAGATCCCCCTCTACGCGGCCGAAATCGACCCCGACGCGGTCATGGACGGGCCGTTCGCCGGCGGCGACGGCTCGGGCGAAGAGTTCGACGACGAGACCGACTTCGAGACCGGCGAGTACGACGACGACAACCCCTTCGCCGGCGGCGACTCGGACTCCCCGTTCGGCGGGATGGGCGGTGGCATGGGCGGCTTCGAGGAACTCCTCGGCGGCGACGGGCCGATGGGGATGGGCGGGCCGATGCCCGGCGCGGACGAGGCCGCGGCGATGCAGCAGCTCCTCGAATACATGGACGACCCGCGGTTCGACCGCGTCGTCATCGACACTGCCCCCACGGGCCACACGCTCCGCCTGCTCGAACTCCCCGAACTGATGGATTCCATGCTCGGCCGCATCGCCCGCATGCGCCAGCGCTTCTCCGGCATGATGGACAACCTCAAGGGGATGTTCGGCGGCGGCCCCGACGACCCGCAGGCCGGCATGGCGGACCTCGACGACCTCCGCGAGCGCATCGAACGCCTGCGCGCGGTCCTCCGCGACCCGACGCGGACCGACTTCCGCGTCGTCATGATTCCCGAGGAGATGAGCGTCGTGGAGTCCAAGCGCCTCGTCTCGCGGCTCGACGAGTTCGGCATCCCCGTCCAGACGCTCGTCGTCAATCGCGTCATGGAGTCCGTCGAGGACGTGGCGAACGTGGACCCCAAGTGGATAGAGTCGCCCGACCTGGAGAACTGCGGCTTCTGCCAGCGCCGCTGGCAGGTCCAACAGGACGCGCTCCGCTCGGCGACGAACCTCTTCCGCGGCCGCGACGTGAAGCGGGTGCCGCTGCTCGCAGAACAAGTACAGGGCGAAGACGCCCTCCGAGTCGTCGCGACCTGTCTCGACTGACGCCGTGCGGAGTCGAAGGGGTCGTCAGCGCGGGCCGTCGGCGCAGGCCGACCGCGACGGGTCGGATTCAGGGAAGTTTGCGGGCGAAACCGTAGAGCGCGTCGCGCCACGCGTCGGGTAGGAAGCGCGCGAGGACGCCGACGCGGGCGACGGTTCCGGGCTGGTAGCGCGCCCGCGGCTTGGTCGAACTCGCGGCGTTGACGATGTCTTCTGCGACCCGTTCGGGCGGAATCGCGCCGGGACCGCTGCTGCCGAGCGCCTGCGAGTCGTCGAACAGCTTGTAGAGTTTCTCGTACGCGCCCGAGCGTTCGAGGCCGTCGGCGTCTTCGCCGTTGCCGTTGACCTCGTCGTCGACGCGGTTCGAAAACTGCGTCTCGACCGGACCGGGTTCGACGAGGACGGCGTCGATGCCGTACTCCTCGACCTCGGTGCGGAGCGCGTCGGTCATCGCTTCGAGCGCGAACTTCGAGCCGGCGTAAATGCCGGTGCCGGGGAAGGCGACGCGGCCGACGACGCTGGAGACGTTGACGATGGTGCCGTCGCCCTGCGAGCGCATGTGGGGCAACACGGCCCGGATGAGTCGGTGCGGGCCGTAGACGTTCACGTCGAACTGGTCGTGGACCTTCTCGGTCGGCACGTCCTCAACGGGGCCCATCTGGCCGTAGCCGGCGTTGTTGACGAGACAGTCGATGCGGCCCTGCTCGTCGGCGATGCGGTCGACCACGCGGTCGACGTCCCCCTGGTCGGTCACGTCGAGCGTCGCGATGTTCGCGCCGCGTTCCCCCAGCGTCTCGATGTCGGCCGGGTTCCGGGCGGTGGCGTAAACCTCCCACTCCTCGTCGAGGAAGTCGAGCGCCGTCGCGCGCCCGATTCCCGAGGAGCAACCGGTGATGAGGACCGTCTTTTGATGCACGTCGGTAGGTCGAACCGCGCGCTGTTAAGTGTACGCGGTTCGCCACGATTGGGCCGCGTTCGTCGGGACGGCGGCCGGAGAAGCCGATGCGAGCGCGCGCGGGTTCGAAGTGCCCGCGGGCTCAGCTCACGCTTCGTACTGCGCTTTCGCCTCGTCGGCGTAGGCGTCGGCCAGTCGAGTCGGTTCGGGGAGCTTGTAGGACCCCGAGAGCCGGGAGACGAGGTCGACCGCCGTCTCCGCGGAGAGGCGGTGACCGGGGCTGACGTACAGCGGGTTCACGATGGGCCGCGAGTCGTACTGCCGCGACTGGAAGGCGTAGCCGATAGTCGTCTCGGGGTCGGCGGGGTGGCCGCCGACGGGGTCGACCGAGTCGTCGGCGCGAATTGGCGTTCGCCAGCCCTCCGGCCGGCCGTCAACGTCCTCGCCCGGCGTCCCGCAGAGGAGGGACTTGGCGACGCCGATGCTCGGCGCGTCGCAGACGACGCCGAGGTGGGTGGCGAGGCCGGCCTGCCGGAAGTGGATGCGGCCGGAGCCGTCGAAGACGAGCAGGTCGGGGTCGCAGTCGAGTTCGGCGAGTGCGTCGAGGATGGGGCCGCCCTCACGGAACGAGAGCAGGCCGGGGATGTACGGCAGGTCGAGGTCCGAGACGGCGTGGACGCGCTCGACCACCTCGCCGCCGCGGAGGACGACAACGGCGCTCAGCGCGCGGTCGTCCAGAAACGACTGGTCGATGCCGGCGACGAGCGGCGGTGGCGAATCGGCGTCACCGCCGGGTACCGTTGCGTCCGTGAGCGTCTCGCTTTCTCGTTCCGGCGAGTCGAGCGAGACGCGCGCCGGGTCGAACGGCAGGTCGTCTTCGAAGACAGCGGCCTCGGCGACTCGGCGCTGAAGCGACTCCATTTCGTCGCGCGAGAGTCCGGGGCGCGGCGCGAGGTCGGAGCGGACCGGGCGCATCTCAGAACCGGCCGCGGCCGGGGCCACCGGGGCCACGACCGCCGAGCGACATCTGCGAGGGGACGCTCCGGCGACCCTTCACGCGCTGGCCGTAGACGAGGCCGATGACGAGGCCGATGAGGTGCGCGAAGTGGGCGATGCCGTCGGCGCTCTGGCTGACGAAGAAGAACACCGAGATGCCGGCGAACCCGAGCGTGAACAGCCACAGCGGCACGGGAATGATGAAGTATAGATAGATTCGGAGCCCCGGGTTGAGCACCGTCAGGACGCCGAGGACGGCCATGATGGCCCCGCTCGCGCCGACGACGGCACTCACGCTTCCCGGCGACAGGAGCATCGACGAGCCGACCTGCGCCAGTCCGGCGAGCATCCCGCTGATGAGGAACAGCGCCGCGAACTTCCGCGACCCGACGTAGCGCTCCACCAGCGGGCCGAAGAAGAACAACACGATGGAGTTGCCGACGATGTGGTAGAAGCCGCCATGGGCGAATATCGAGGTGACCCACGTCCAGACGTACTCGGGGTGAATGCTCGTGAGGTAAAAGGCGCTGATCGAGAGGTTGGGCAGTCCGAGGAACTGCTCCAAGACGAGTTGGGCGAAGAACGTGAGCCACATCAGCGCGAGGAACAGGTAGGTGACGTTCCCACGGAAGTAGCCGAGCACGCCGCCGGCGCCCGTGAGCGAACTCAGCAGTCCGCCGCCGCGGCCGCCCTTGTTGTTCACCGAGTCGTCGAAAGAGCTATCGAAGACGCCAGCGGGGTCGTCCCAGTCGGAGAGCCCCGCGCAGTCGTGGTTCTCGGGGAGGCGGTGTTCGGAACAGAACGTCCCGCCACACCGTGAACAGCGGTACGGCAGACTCTCGTCTTTGCCGCACACGTCGCAGATAGGCATTACCAACGCCTTACAGCGGCGAGATAAAAAGGGGTTCCCTCATGAATGCGGTGTGTGAACACACGACGTTTCGGCGGATGGATTCAGGCGTTTCGTCGCTCCAACCCGTCGGTCGTGCGCTATCTCAGAGGCGGTCGCGTGGCTGTTGTCCTCGGAGACATCGCTGTCGCTCTCGGTAGTCACCGCGCGAGAAATTCGGGGTTACGCGTCTTCGGAGGACGCTTCCTCGGCGTCTTCGTCCGCCTCGTCGGCGGGCGTGAAGTTCGTGGGGACGACGGTCGGGTGCTGAAGCCCGAGACGGGGTTGCTTGGCTGCCATACTCGTCTCGACGTACCCGACACAGGAACTAAAGATTACCCATGCGCATAATTTATCGGTCGATGCGCCGGCGATAACTGTCGGGTATCCGCGCCGCCGACGCTGGTCGGTTTCCGTCGGACGCGTCTCGGGAGTCGACGCCGGGGTCGGCGGCGACGCTCTCGCTCGAAGGGTGGCGTCGAAAAAAGCGCGCGGCGAAGTCGCTTACGCGAAGTTCTCTTCGTAGAGGTCCATCGCGTGCTCGATGGCGTCCTTTGCGGCCTGCTTGTCCTCCCAGCCCAGCGTCTCGACTTCCTTGCCGGCCTCGAGGTTCTTGTAGGTCGCGAAGAACTCGTCAATCTCGTCAAGCGTCTGCTGCGGGATGTCTTCGAGGTCCTCGATGTGGTCGTAGCGGGGGTCCTCGATGGGGACGGCGATGACCTTGTCGTCCTGCTCGCCGTCGTCGTCCATCTTCATGAGCGCGACCGGGCGGGCCTCGATGACGCAGCCGGGGAACGTCTGGTCCTCGACGAGGACGAGCACGTCGAAGGGGTCCTCGTCGTCGTAGTACGTCTGCGGGATGAAGCCGTAGTCCGACGGGTAGTGGACGTTGGAGTGGAGCACGCGGTCGAGGACGACGCCGGGGATGTCCTTGTCGTACTCGTACTTGTTGCGCTCACCTTTGAGGCACTCGACGACTGCGTAGATTTCGTCCGGCGCGTTCGGGCCGGTCTCCATGTCTTCCCAGAGGTTCACCATACCGAACCCATCCTCGATGCGGGCAAAAGTCCTTTCGGGATTGGTCTCGTACCGCTGTCATCCGAGTCCCGTCGGCCGCTTCGAACCCCTCTATATGTAGAGGTATTCCCCACAGAATCCCACGACGCTACTCCTATGCGTCTGAGATATTCCTCGGGTATGCACGTCCGGCTACTACGCGTCGTCTTCCGTTTGTCTCCGTGACTCGACTCTGTGCAATACCCGGCACTCGTGTGCGCTCCGCCCCAATTTCTTTGTATAATGGCCCTCCGTACGACGGCGAAACAGACTGCTCGTTGACAAAGTTTAAATAGGAAGGTGACATTTCCATATGCATGTCAGAGGCACAAACAATTGGCAACAAATCCGGTGCGGCTCGGGACCTCACCGCGTTCCAACAGAACATCCTCGTCATTCTCGCCGAGGAACCGATGTACGGCCTGGCTATCAAGCGTCACCTCGAATCGTACTACGACACCGAGGTCAACCACGGGCGTCTGTACCCCAACCTCGACGACCTCGTCGAGATGGGTCTGGTGGAAAAGAGCGAACTCGACAAGCGGACGAACCAGTACGAACTGACCGACGACGGCCTCCAGGCGGTCCTTAACCGCTTCGACTGGATGCTCTCGAAGTTCGTCACCGACGACGAGCGCGCCGAGATGGTCTCGGAGCTCGTCGAAGGCAAGCTGTAATCGGCTGAACACACCGCACGAACCGCGGGGTTCGCTCAGTTGTATTCGGGCACTTCGGCGTCTGCGGCGTCGAAGAGCAACTCGAGCGACTCCGGTAACAACGACCGCTGTTCAGCGGTCGGCCACGCGTTGCGTGGATAATATTCTTCGACGAACTCGTGCACTTCGGGAGCGCCAGCCATCTCGATTCGCCGGACGTAGTGGTTCCCGAGGAAGTCCGCGAACGCCCGCGCGTTCGCCGCGTGGTCCGCGCCGTGTTCCTCGGCGACGGCCTCGACGTACGCCGCGTTGTGCTCTTCGACCGCGCCCCACTCGTGGTCCTCTCCGGCCCCCGACAGGGGGCGCTCGATTCCGCGGTCAACGTCGTCTATCTCGGTCGGGTTGACGACTCCGTCGTCGTCGACCCACTCCTCGGGGTGGAGCACCAACACGTCGTCCTCTTCGCGGTGTCGCGCGCGGAACTCGTAGTCGCTCACGAGGTCGTCGCGGACGGACCGGTACGTCGCGGCCTCGTCGGGGTCCACGGCGTCGCGGGCCAGCCGCGTCAACCGCTCTGCCTCCGCGAGCACGTCTTCGGGGAGTTCTGACTCAGGCATCGTCGAGGGCCTCGTTGGCTAGGGAGTCGGCGCGGTCGTTTATCTCTCGCGGTACGTGCTCCAGCGACCAGCGGTCGAACGCCGACAGCAGCTCTCGGGCCTTCACGCGGCGCTCTTTGAGACCGGGGTCGTTCGTGTTCCACTCGCCGCGGACCTGCTTGACGATCAACTGCGAGTCCCCGCGCACGTCGACCTCGTCGTAACCGTACTCCTCGGCGACCGACAGCGCCTCCACGAGCGCCTCGTACTCCGCGCGGTTGTTGGTCGTCTCGCCGATTCGCTTCGAGCCCTCGGCGACGATACCGTTGCTGGTCACGATAGCCCAACCGATGGCCGCAGGGCCGGGGTTCCCGCGGCTCGCGCCGTCGAAGTAGACGTGCGCGCGGCCGCCTTTCGGCTGGATGAGCGCGAGCAGATCCGTTGGCCGCGACCCCTGTACGACGACTTTCCCGTCGTAGGCGACGGCACTGGCGTCACCGCGTTCGGCGCGCCACCGCTCGTGGTCGGTGTTTCCGGGCGAGACGGACACGCCCGCGGCTTCGAGTCGTCGTCGGGCTTCGTCGGGGTCGCACTCGACGGTCGGCATACCGTCACCTCACCGGTGATTCGGTAAAGGCGCTCCGTTCGTCGCTGAGAGCGCAGCGACACTCCGACGAACCCCGCCAAAGGTTGAAGTGCAAGGAAATAGACAATATATAAATGCGATGAAACGGCCTACCCGCCAGCGGGAGCGTGAGCACGACCGGACTCGATGGGGAGACGAGTCACAGGACGACGAGACATCAGAAGAGGAGTTGGACCTCGACGACCTCGACCCCGAGGAAGTCGTTCGGACCGGCGACGGCGAGTTGATTCACGAAGAGACCGGCATCATCATCGAAGAAGAGCGCATCGACCCCGGTCCGGAGTGGCGGGCGTTCAACCACTCCGAGCGGCAGTCGAAGTCTCGCGTGGGCGCGCCGACCACGCAGACGATGCACGACAAGGGGCTGACGACGACTATCGACTGGAAGGACAAAGACGCCTACGGCCGCTCTATCTCCTCGAAGAAGCGGTCGCAGATGCACCGCCTGCGCAAGTGGCAAGAGCGCATCCGGACGAAAGACGCCGGCGAACGCAACCTCCAGTTCGCCCTCAGCGAAATCGACCGCATGGCGTCGGCGCTCGGCGTCCCGCGGTCGGTCCGCGAGGTCGCCTCGGTCATCTACCGCCGGGCGCTCAGCGAGGACCTGATTCGCGGGCGCTCCATCGAGGGCGTCGCCACCTCGGCGCTGTACGCCGCCTGTCGGAAGGAGGGTATTCCCCGTTCCCTCGAAGAGATTTCCGAGGTATCGCGCGTCGAGCGCAAGGAAATCGGGCGCACGTACCGCTACATCTCCCAGGAACTCGGCCTGGAGATGCGGCCGGTGGACCCGAAGAAGTACGTCCCGCGATTCTCGTCCGAACTCGACCTCTCGAAGGAGGTCCAGTCGAAGGCGAACGAGATTATCGAGACGACCGCGGAACAGGGGCTTCTCTCCGGGAAGTCGCCGACTGGCTTCGCCGCCGCCGCAATCTACGCCGCGTCGCTTCTCTGCAACGAGAAGAAGACCCAGCGCGAGGTCGCGGAGGTCGCGCAGGTGACGGAGGTCACCATCCGGAACCGCTACCAAGAACAGATCGAAGCGATGGGCATCCACACCTGAGCCCGCCCACGCGAGTCGCATCCCTTTCTGACCCCGGACGCGTCGCCGAAGGTTCATACCCGCGGGCGACCCACATCGGGTGAATGCGGCTCGACGAGTACATGGACATCGAGCGGGACGAGCGCGCCGAGCGGCGGCGACTCGCCGAGGAGAAGTCCTACGGCATTCTCGACCACCTCGAGACGTTCCAAGACCGGTTCGAGGAGACGGTGCAGGGAGACTCGCTGTACGGCGGCGTCTCCCCGTCTATCTTCGTCGGGCGGTCGAACTACCCGAACGTCTCGACGGGCATCCTCTCGCCGGTCGGCCACGACGAGGACGCGGCTTCGTTCGAGACGAGCGCCGCGTGGTACGACGAGGGCGTGAGCATCGACGACGTGTTCCAGCGGCGCACCTCGCTTCTGAACTCAAATCGCGGGACGAAGGTGACGAACGTCGCCGACTCGTGGGACGGCTTCCTCGGGACGCAACGCGAGGTCGCCATCGCCGACCGCCCCGTGACGGTCGAAATCGGCCTCGACGGGAAGCCCTCTCTCGACCTCGACGCCAGCGCCGACGACGTGGCGACGCCGGTCGCCCGCGGGCCCGCGCCCGCTCGGCCGACCTCGCGGAGAACCCGCACGTCCCCAAACTGGTGAAAAAGACGCTCGAAGACGACGACTGGAACGCCGAGGGCGCGATGACGTACCTCTATCGCCGCGGCTTCGACGTGTACGACATCAACACCATCCTCTCTGCGGGCGCGCTCGGCCAGACCGAACAGCGCCGACTCGTCCCGACGCGCTGGTCTATCACCGCCGTCGACGACACGCTCGGACAGTATCTCCGCGGGCAGGTCAAACACGCCGACAGCATCGACGGCGTCGAAATCTACCGCAACGAGTTCATCGGCAACGCCTTCTGGGTCATCCTCACGCCGGGTCGCTGGGAGTTCGAACTGATAGAGCTGAAAGCGCCGGGGAGCGTCTGGAACCCCGACCCCGAGGCGGGGATGTACCTCGCGGCCGACCGCGAGGGCTACGAGGGCCGGACCGGCTACGTGAACGAGACGGCCGGCGCGTACCACGCCTCCCGACTCGGCGTCCTCGAACACCTCCAAGAACGCGGCCGACAGGCGAAGGCGCTCGTCATCAGGCACGTCTCCGACGACTACTGGGGACCCGTCGGCGTCTGGCAGATACGCGAGTCTATCCGCCACGCGTTCGAGGGCGAGATGGCCGACGCCGAGACGTTCGGCGACGCCGTCCGCGACGTGACGGAGTACCTCCCGGTGTCGCTTGCAGACCTCCGGCGGAAATCCACGATGGCCGCGGGCCTCCAGACCGACATCTTCGACTTCACGTGAGCAACGTATTTTGACAGCCGGATAATACGTTTCCGCATGGTCCCGTTACAGGTTCCCGGCGGTCCCGAACTGCTCATCATCATCCTCATCTACGGCATTTTCGCGCTCCTCCCCGTGGTCGCGGCGCTCGTCGCGCTCTACCTGCTGTACAAGATTCGCGGCGACGTGAAGCGCATCGCGGACGCGCTCGACGCGCGAGACGGACTGTAAGTCGAGACGGTCGCGTCCACTTGCTATCTCGCCTACGCCTCGGCCGCGTCGAGGTTGGCGAGCGCCTGTTCGACGAGTTCGCCCGTGTCGGCGATGATGTCGGCCATCTCGTCGTTGTCGGGTGCGATACCGATGAGTCGGGCGACGCGCATGATGCTCAGGTGGTAGACCACCTGCTTGCCCGGTTCTTCCTCCCAGATGACCACGTTACACGGGAAGAGTCCGCCCATCTTCTTGTCGGTGGCGTCGAGCGCGCGGTCCGCCATGTTCGGGTTACACGCGCCGAGGACGTAGTAGGGGTCGCGGCCGGCGTCCACTTTCTCGTTGAGCATCTCGGAGGGCGAAAATTCGGTGGCGACACCGAACCCGGCGTCGGTGAACGCTTCGCGGACGCGCTCGATTGCCGCCTCGTGTTCCATCTCGAGGACGACGCGTTCCTCGCCGATGTCTTCCGGTTTGATGGCGCTGGGGTCGATTGGGAGTGCCATGACCAACCCTTTGCTCTCCGTCGGTGAAAAGGTATGGTAGTGTGCTCACCCTACACGAGCGAGTCGCCGTCACCCGAGTACAGCACGTCGCTGAGCACCGATTCGACGAACGACGCCTTCGCGTTCGTGTACTGACTCCGCTCGTCCGGGTGCGCCTCGGCCAGTTTGCGCTTGCGTCGCTCGTACTCGGCCGCGAGGTCGTCGTTCGCGCGGAGGTCGTCGCGGAAGGCGACCTGCTCGCGGTGGCAGTCGCTCCCGACTTCGGTCAGAGAGAGGTAGTGGGTTCGGCGTTCGGGCGGGCCACGGACGAAAAATCGGCGGCCGGGAACGTCGTCGTCGGGTCGTTCCTCGTAGCCCGCGGCTTCGAGCGCCCGCGCGACGCCGCCGGCGTCGTCGAGGTCGGAGACGAGGACGAGCAGGTCGATGATAGGTTTGGCGGCCAGCCCCGGAACCGCGGTGCTCCCGACGTGTTCGAACCGGACGCCGTTCTCGTCGTCGGCACAGAGTCGCGGTCGCAGACGCTCGACCTCGCGCTCGTACGCCTCGCGCCAGCGCGGGTCGTGCGTGACGAGTTCGACGGTGCCGCGGGCGAGGCCGAGCGACGGATATGGTTCGCCGTCCGCCACGGACCGGTCCTTGCGGTCGCGGTCGCTCATAGCGGAATCGGGAGCCACTGAAGCGCCGCGGCGACCCGCTCCGGCGGCAACAGCGGTGGGTGTAGCACGAGCCAGTCCAAGAGGATGAGGCCGCCGCCGTGGGCGACGATAGAGGGGAGAATCGAGTCGCTCTCGTAGTCGACGAGGCCGAACAGCACGTCCGTCGGGGCCGACAGGAGAAGCTCTATCGGCGGCTTGCCGACGTGGTGGAAGGCGTAGAGAATCGGACTGATGAGGGCGCTCTTCCGGCCGATTTCGCGGACGCCGACGCAGAGTAGGCCGCGGTAGTACGTCTCGGCCGCGACGACGACGAGCAACTGCTGGGCGGCGTGCGGGAGGAAGTCGGCGAGCGCGGTCGAGGTGTGCCACATCGGGTAGTACGTCCGAATCGACGGCAGGCTCGACCCGACGAGGTAGAAGGGGAGAACGAACAGCGCGAGGAGAACCGTGTTGCGGAGCGCCGCCCGGTCGACGTTCCAGCCGAGGTTGCGACCGTGGGCGAGCGCGAGCGCTCCGGGTACGAGGATGAACAGGAGGGCGTCGTGGACCGCGCGGTAGGTGAGGTCGCCGGCGGGAAGCGGCCAGAGACTCCACGCGGCCCCGACGACGCCCCCGACGATGAGGGCGCGGTAGAGCCACGGGAGGCGGGCGAGCCGGCGGCGCAACACCGTTATTCCGTCTGGACCGGGCCGCGGCCGACGATGTCGAGCACGTCGTCGACGAAGGTCTGTCGCGTCTCGAAGTAGGTCTCGTCGGCCTCGGCGAGCACGTCGTCGAGGTTCTGGGGACCGTCGGGCGTGCGGATGACCGCGTCGCCTTCTTTGTTCAGGATGCTGCTCTTTTCTTGCGGCCACGTCAGTCGGGAGGCGACGCGCGCGAGGGGCGCACCTTCGACGGACGCGCCCGTACCGAGTTCGACGGCGGGTGCCTCGTCTGCTTCCTCGTCAGCCATGCGCGAGAGTTAGCCACCGCGCATGATAATCCCTTCGAGATTCGCATGCACGATGACGGGCCGGCGACGCGTCCGGCGGGCTGGTTAGGGATATCGACAGCCCGCGACGTGTCGAGAAACAGATAATCGTCTGACGCATCGTTTTAGGGGCTGCTTTCGTAGTCGGGGCCATGACCAGTCTTTCGGAGGCGTACCACGGCGGCCGGGGCGGGCCGAGTCTCCGACGGCTGTCCCTGGGCTTCGGGGGGTTCCTCCTCGGCGTGTTGCTCGTCGTCGCGGGCATCGTCGTCGCGACGACCGACGTGTACACGTCCGGCGGGGCGACCCTCGGCGAAGCGCGCGAACTCGGGGGCATCCTCGGAGGCATCGGCGTCCCCGCCGTCTTCCTTGGCGTCCTCGCGGTCCTCCCCGCGAGCCGTCGAACCCGCGCCGCGTCGCTCATCGGGGCGAGTATCGCCGTTCTCGGCGTTGCGCTCTTCTCGCACGCCTACCCGTGTCAGTGGACCGGCGCGACCTGCGGGGCCGGCCTTCCCGACCTCACCCTCGAAACCGTCGGCGTCTACTTCTTCGGCACGGTCACGACGTTCTGGTGCCTGTTCGTCGGCGTCGCCAACTTCAAGACGCGGAACGACCCCGGCGGCACGGCCACAGTTCAGGTGACGAAGAAGGGCGAAACCCGCGTCGTCGAAGTCGAGAAGTCCGGCGGCGGTCTCGGTGGAATCGGTTTCCTCGGCGGCACGCCCGACGGGGACGTCCAGACGCAGACGAACAGCGCCGGGGCCACCCCGAACGCCGGCGCGACCGACGGCGGCGCGTCGACGCAGGACATCACCCCGCTTGACGCCGAACCATCGGCGTCGTCTGACGGACCGGACACCGCCGACACCGCGGCGACGGGTCGGTCCGGCGTCGACACCGTCCAGTCGAGCGATTCCGAGCGCTCGCCGGCGGGCGCGGCCGACCACC
>NZ_JAMYJY010000077.1:0-18078 GCF_024136985.1 Haloferax sp. AB510 | reverse complement strand
CCGAGGTCGAGGACGCGCGTCGCGTCGGGCGCCTCGCGGACCGCGGCAGTCACGCAGGCCCGGACGACCGACTCCTCGGCGGCGTCGTGCGCGCCGAGTCGGTTCCGAAGCCAGTCGTCCGGGAACGCGGGCGACTCGCCGGACACCATCGTCTCCGGGAGGTCGGCGTAGAGCGAAAAGCGGTCGAGCGCGTGCGGGAGGCGACCGATGGAGCGAACGTCGCGCTTGGCGAGGAAGCCGAGCGCGCGGTTGGTTATCTCGTACTCGTCGCCGACGCGCTTGATGAAGCCCATCGCGGCCAGCGCCTCGACCGTGATGCGGGCGGCTCGGGAGTCGATACCGGCGGTCTCGGCCACAGCCTCGGCGGTGCCGGCGCTCGTCGTGAGCGCGTCGATGACGCCGCTCTCGCGGGCGGCCCACAGGAGCGCGAGCGATTCGACCGACGACTGCGACCGGTCGCGGGTAGGCATGGTCGCACCGACGGGTCGGGAGACAAAAGGTCGTGCGTTGGGCGGGCGGTGCCGCCCGGTGTTGGCGGGGCGTGGCGGAGCGTTTCGGCGTCGCTTTCGCCCTTACCAGACCGACCACGCGGTCGAGGTCTGGTCGCGGGCATAGACGCGCTTCGCGTCCTTCGCGTACACCATGTCGCCGGGGTGGTCGAGCTTGCCGTGGCGGTACTCCGGAGCGTCCGAGCGCACGACGAGCCCTTCGATTTCGACCTCCTCGTCGCCGAACGCCTCCGTCTCGCCGACGACGAACTCGTAGTCGCCGGGGACGTTGACGGTGACGCTGCGGGTGTCCTCGCGCTTGCCGTCCTTCGGGTGGATGGTGACGTTGACCGCGACGTTGTCGACGACGCGGGTCCAGACGGTCTTCACGTCGGCCACCTCGGCCTCGTCGGCGCGCTGTTCGGGGCCGACTTCGATGCCCGTGATACGAACGAGCTGAATCGCTTCGGGCGTGTCGACGATGAACTCGTCGCCGACCTCAATGGTCGTGCCGACCGGCACGGGAACCTCGGTCGAGACGGAGTCGCCGTCCTGCGAGACCACGACGTTCATCTCGGTTTCGTCGGGAATCTCGACTTTCTCCTTGTGGACGTGGCCGCATTCGGTACACCGGACGGTCGAGTGACCGCCGGGCTTCAGCACCTCGTGAACGGTGGGTTCGTCGGGCGAACACGTCGGACAGGAGAGGGGGACGCGCTCGCCGGCGTCGGGTAGGCTCATACGGGTCGCTAGCCCATCAGGCCGTAAAAAGCCGCCTTTCTCCGTTTCGGCGTGGGAGTCGGTGGCAGGACGCTCGTTCGGCGAACGGGACGACCCACCGCGGTCGGGGCGTGAAGCCGCTCAGGGCCGCGGCAGGTCGACTTCCTCGCCGTCGGCGTACACCGTCGGCTCGCGGATGATGCCGTCGAGGTGGAGCGGCGCGTCGGTGTCGCCGCCGATGCCGGCGTCGTCGCCGATGGCGATGTGGACCGTGCCCGCGGCCTTCTCGTCGAGCAGGACGGAGCCGACGAGGTCGGTGACGCCGACGTTGGTTCCGATGCCGATTTCGGCGAGGTTGTAGGCGTCGTCGCCGACTTCCTCGGCTGCGGCCTCGACCTGCTCGCGGATGTCGTCGTCGGAAATCTCCGTGACGTAGCCGTCTTCGACCTCGAAGCGGAGCTCCTGTCCCTCGTCGAGGAGGCCGTGGGGCATCATCGTCCCGTCGACGACGTAGGTGCCCGTCGCGGACGCGGGGCTGAGGAAGATTTCGCCCGCGGGGAGGTTCGAAAACGAGCCGGCGTCCGCGATTGCGCCGGTGTCGGCGAGCCACTCGCGGTCGCCGCGGACGAACGTGATGTCCGTGCCCTTCTCGGTCGTGACGCGGAGTTCGTCGGCGTCGCCGACGGCGTCGAGCATCGCCGCGCTGTGGTCGTAGATGTCGTCGTAGTCGGCGTCGAGGCCGGTGACGAACACTTCCTCGGTGATTCCGGGGAGAGTCGCGCCGCGAGCGCCGGCGTCGCAGGCGTCGCCGCGGGCGCGGGTGTGACTCAGGCTCTTCGTCGTCGGCGCGAGAAAGGCGTCGCAGGAGTTCATGGCGGCGGCGACCGGCGCGGGCGGCTCCTCGCCGTGTTGGTTCCCCGGCGGGTAGCGGACGATAGTCGCGTCGTCGGTCACCTCGCTGGCGACCTCGTAGAGCGCCTCGCCGATACGCTCGCGCTTGTCGTCGGTGACGACGACGAGCGACTCGTCGGGTTGGAGGTCGAGACACTGGCGGACCGCCGTCTCGCTGGCGGCGCGGAGGTCTGCGTCGGATTCGGGCATGGGTGAACCTGCGCCGGCGGCGCTGTTAGGCGTTCCCATCTGCCCCCTCGCGTTCGGCTCCCGCCCCGTCGCCCCGAATCGGCGGTTTCACTCGCCTCGGAGGTAATCAAGGGACTCACTCGCCCGAGAGTTAATTTCTAAGTATTAACCATCGAAATAACTATAGTCGGGCCCGGTCGTTTGTCACCCATGATACGAGTGGGTGTCAACGGCTACGGCACAATCGGAAAGCGCGTCGCCGACGCGGTCAACGCGCAGCCCGACATGGAACTCATCGGCGTGGCCAAGACCCAGCCCAACTTCGAAGCGCACACCGCGGGCGAACGCGGCTACCCGATGTACGCCGCGATTCCCGAACGTTCACCGCTGTTTTCCGAGGCCGGCGTCGACCTCGCCGGCGAGGTGGACGAACTGGTCGCGGAGGCGGACATCATCGTCGACTGCACGCCGTCGGGCATCGGCGCGGAGAACCGCGAACTGTACGAGACACACCACACGCCCGCCATCTTCCAGGGCGGCGAGGACGCCGACGTGGCCGACGTGAGCTTCAACGCGCGGGCCAACTTCGACGCCGCCCGCGACGCCGACTACGTCCGCGTCGTCTCCTGTAACACGACCGGTCTCTCGCGCATCATCGCCCCGCTCGAAGCGGAGTACGGCGTCGAGAAGGTCCGGGCGACGCTCGTCCGCCGCGGCGGCGACCCCGGACAGAACTCCCGTGGGCCGATAAACGACATCCTGCCGAACCCGATCAAGATTCCTTCTCACCACGGCCCCGACGTGAAGACCATCTTCCCCGACCTCGAAATCGATACGCTCGGGCTGAAGGTCCCGGCGACGCTGATGCACGTCCACGCGCTCAACGTCACGCTCGAAGACGACGTGACCGGCGCGCACGTCCGGCAACTGCTCGAAGGCGAGAACCGCGTCTACGTCATCCCGGAGGGCATGGGCATCGACGGCGCGGGTAAGCTCATGGACTTCGCACTCGACGCGGGCCGCCCGCGCGGCGACATGTGGGAGAACTGTGTGTGGGGCGAGTCTATCGGCGTCAACGGCCGGGACCTCTACCTGTTCCAAGCCATCCACCAGCAGTCCGACGTGATTCCCGAGAACGTCGACGCCATCCGCGCGATGTTCGACATCGAAGACCAGCAGACGAGCATGGAACTCACGGACCAGACGCTCGGTATCGGTATCTCCGGTAGCCCGTCTGGATTCGCTGAGCAGGCGCGCGCAGAGTTCGCGGACGACTAATCGACGAAGCGTCTGCTCAGTTCGGTGCGGTCACGGCTTTTCCACCCATTCGACTCTTTGAACTCCTTAGCAGATGGTGTAGTCAGACTCTCTGCGGTCAGTACAGGTGCGACACCGACCAGGGAAGTTGCGACTGAAAGACGTATTCAGAGTTGGCAGGGTCGCCCGAGTTCTCGTTCGTACTGCGATTTGATTTGCTCGAACAAGTTCTGTCCGAACGCTGTTTGGAGGCGAGGCGCGGCGGTAGCAAAGAACTCGTCCAAATTCTCGAACTCGGCAAAGTGATCGTTCGCCTCGGCCTCGTCGTACCGAGTTTGGCGCTCGTACTTGAGCGCTTGGAGACAATTATCGATCAGATCCATGTCCTTGACGAACTGTGCCGTCGGGGTGTCACGGGCTTCGTACTCTTCCCAGAGCGCCAGCAGTTCGGTGTCGTTGAAAGGTCCGACGAGATCGGTTACTGCGCTCCGTTCAGCTGCCTCCTTCTCGGACGTGGGAGTGGTCTGGCGTCCCTCCTCTGCGCGGGTTGCGATATCGCCCGTTCGAGCTTCGCCGAGGTCGTGAATGAGTGCCATCGTCACTGCTTTCTGACGGTCAATCTCTTCCTGCTCGGCGTAGAGCAGACAAAGCGACGCTGTCCCCCACGTGTGGGCTGCGACCGATTCAGGCGAGTCGATATTCCGAAGCACCCATCCCGTCCGAAGTTCGTCCTTCAAGTCGAACCATTCGAGCAAGGTGTCGAGTTCGCCGGTCATCATATCGTGGAGAAGGGAAGTGGCCAGTTCAACTCATCGAGACTATTCGGCCGGGTCGTCGGCAGTCAGTCAATAACTCCGCATGTACTACTGAGCGGCTGTTTCACACGATAGCCCGATGAATACTAGGCGTAAGCGGGCTACCAACTCGACTCGCCGCTCACAGCGACCGCGATGCCACGTTCCCCGTGTCGAGGTCCACGACCGCGACATGGAACTCGTCGTCAGCGCCGGGAATCGGCAGGCCGCCGGGGTTGATGTGCGTTGTCTTCCCGCGGTGTTCGACCACCCGCTCGTGGGTGTGGCCGCGCAGGACGAAGTCGTACGTCCCCGAGTCGACGAGAGCATCGACCAGTCCGGCCTCGGTGCCGTGGTAGACCGCTATCTCTTGGCCGTCGAGCGTCAGGTGCGCGAAGTCGTCGTGGTAGGTGCCGAACGAGTCCACCGCCTCGCGGAGCGCCCACTCGCCGTCATTGTTGCCGCGGACGGCGTGGAAGTCGAAGTCCGCGTCGAACGGCGCGGCCGAGAAGGGCGCGACGATGTCGCCGCAGTGGACGACCGCGTCAACGCCCTCGGATTCGAAGTGCGAGACCGCGGCTTCGACGTAGTCGAGGTTGTCGTGCGTGTCGGAGACGACGCCGAGTTTCATGCGCGTCGGTTCGTCGGCGTCGGCTATCAACGTTGGGTGACACTTATGTCCCGCGCGGTCCCCGTTCGGGGCGTGCCAGAACAAGACGGCTCCGACGGCGACGCGAGCGAGACTGACGGCTCCGACGAGACCGCCACCGCCGCCGACGCCGGGGAAGTCGGGTCGCCGGCGCTCAGCGTGACACTCGGCGGCGGCACGAACGTCGTCATCGGCGCGGCGATGGCGGGTTACGCGGCGTTCAGCGCCGGGTGGACGCTGGCGGTTCGTGCCTCGGGAAATTTCCCCAACGACAACGCCGTCGGCGGACTCCTCACGCTGTTCATCTTCGTGGGTGGTGTCGCGATTCTCGTCGATGGCGCGGCCGACGTGTTCGCCGAGAAGAAAGACGGGTGACGCTGCGCGGCTTCAGTCCTGCTTCAGCGCCTCGACGCCGGCGAGCGGCGCGCCGGTCAGCGCGCGGATGTACGCGCCGCCGGCGATGGAGACGTGGCCGAAGTCGTCTTCGTCCATGCCGTACATCTCGATGGCGCGGGAGGTGTCGCCGCCGCCGACGACGGAGAAGCAGTCGGTCTCGGCGATGGCGCGGAGGACGCCGGTCGTGCCGACCGCGAAGCGCTCGTCTTCGAACAGGCCGAGCGCGCCCTTCACGAAGACGGCCTCGGAGTCGCGGATGATGGGGTCGTACTCGTCGACCGTCATCGAGCCCACGTCGAGGTACGCGCGGTCCTTCTCCGTGATGTTGGCGACCGCGATTTCGCCGCGGTCGTCGGTCTCGTTCTCGTAGGCGAGGTCGACGGCGAGCTTAATCTGGTCGCCGCGCTCGTCGAGCAGCGACTCGATGGTCTCGCGGTTCGCTTCCCACTGGTCGTCGAAGAAGTCCATCCCTTCGAGGTCGAAGCCCACGTCGTTGCCGGCGGCGCGGAGGAACAGTTCGCCGGCGATGCCGCCGAGCAGGAACTGGTCGACCTTGTCGCCGAGGTTGTTCATCACGTCGATGACGTCCGTGGCTTTCGTCCCGCCGACGACCATCGTCACCTGTCCGTCGAACTCGCGGGTGGCGATGGAGGAGTTGGCCTCGTACTCGGTCTGCATCACGCGGCCCGCGTAGGCGGGTAACACGAGCGGAAAGCCGACCAGCGAGGCGTGCGAGCGGTGGGCCGCCGAGTAGGCGTCGTTGACGTAGGCGTCGACGTGCTCGGCGAGCGTCCGGACGAACTCGGTGTCGGCTTTGACTTCGGGGTCCTCCTCGGGGAGTTCCTCGTCGCACATCCGCGTGTTTTCGAGCAGGAGCACCTCGCCCGCTTCGAGCGCGTCGATGGCGGCGATGGCCTCGTCGCCGTAGGTGTCAGCGACGAACCCCACGTCGCGGTCGATGTGGCTCGCGAGGATGTCCGCGTGCTGTTCGAGCGAGACGAAGTCGTCGTCGCCGGGGCGGCCCTGATGGGCCATGAGGACGACGCGGTGGCCGGCCTCGGCGAGTTCGCGGACGGTCTCCGCGTGGCGGTCGAACCGTCGGTTGTCTTGGACCTCGCCGTCTTCGACCGGCGAATTGAGGTCGAGTCGGACGAGTACGCGTTGCTCCGGGTCGAGGTCATCGAGGGTCTTGAACATCGGGTGGAAGAACGTAGAGGGATTACTTAGTGGTGGGTAAGTCGCGCTGAAAGGGCGGGCGATTCGTGGAGGGGTCTACTGGTGCGTGACGAAGTGGGCGACGTCGAGCATCCGGTTGGAGAAGCCGAACTCGTTGTCGTACCACGTCAGAATCTTGTAGAGGCCGCCGTCGTTGACCTGGTTCGTTGTGTTGAGGTCGACGGTGCTGGAGAACGGCAGACCAAGGATGTCACGCGAGGTGACCTCGTCGTCGGTGTAGCCGAGGACGCCCGCGAGCGGGCCGGAGTCGGCCGCGGCGCGGAAGGCGTCGTTGATCTCCTCGACGGAGGGCTTGTCCTCGAGTCGGACGACGAGCTCGGTGAGCGAGCCGTTCGGCACGGGGACGCGAATCGCCATGCCGTCGAGTTTGCCGTCGAGCTGGGGCAGAATTTCCGTGGCCGCCTGCGCCGCGCCGGTCGTCGTCGGGACGATGTTTTCGGCGGCGGCGCGCCCGCGGCGCTGCTTCGCGTGGGGGCTGTCGATGAGGTTCTGGCTGCCCGTGTAGGCGTGGACGGTCGTCAGGAGGCCGTTCTCGATGCCGAACTCCTCGTCGAGCACCTTCGCGACCGGCGTGACGGAGTTGGTCGTACAGGAGGCGTTCGAGACGATGTCCTCGCCGTCGTACTCGTCGTGGTTGACGCCGTAGACGATCTGCTTGACCGGCTCGTCGCCCTTCGGCGGCGCGGAGATGACGACCTTGTCCGCGCCCGCTTCGAGGTGTGCGGAGGCGTCTTCCTTCGTGCGGAAGATGCCCGTACATTCGAGCGCCACGTCCACGTCGAGTTCGCCCCACGGGAGCTCCGCGGGGGACTGGACGTTGTAGAGGCCAACCGAGGTGCCGCCGATGGACAGCGAGTCGCCGTCGCGCTCGACGCCGTCGAGTCGGCCCATGACGGAGTCGTACTTCGCGAGGTACGCCATGTCGTCGAAGTCCATGACGTCGTTGATGGCGACTAATTCGACCTTCGGGTTGTCGAGGACGGCACGGAAGATGTTCCGGCCGATGCGGCCGAAGCCGTTGAGTGCCACCCGCACCACGTCCGATTCATCCACGTTCTCGCCCGCGCTGAGGTAGGATTTTTCACTCATGTTCGAGTAGTATCCATATCAATATCCCAGTTGCAACAGTATATCTGTTTCGGTAAATCCGACTGAATCGAACGTTACCTTTCATTCTCAATCAACATTACTACAGAAACAATCACTATCGGTCACACACGAACGGGAATTGACACGCCCACACGGGGACGCGCCGTCCGTCCGTAGACGGTCGCTCGCGGCCGAATACTGGCGATTCGCTGCCAGGTGACTGTCACAGGCAGAAACGTTTTATCCTCCGATTTCATAGCGGCCTCCATGGTCAGAGACGACCGCGACGACCCGTTCGACAACATCTTCGACGAAATCGAACGGATGATGAACGACATGACCGGAGGCGACGCCGGATTCGCCTCCGAGACCCACATCGACGTGTACGATGAGGGCTCTACACTCCGACTCGTCGCGGACCTCCCGGGCGTCGACAAAGACGCCATCGACCTCAAGTGCGACGGTGAGACGCTGACTATCAGCGCCGCCGGTGACCGCCGCGAGTACGACGAACGCATCCGCCTCCCGGCCCGCGTCGACGAGCACTCCGCATCGGCCACCTTCAACAACGGCGTCCTGCAGGTCACGTTCGACCGCGCTGAGGACTCCGCCGCTATCGACGTCGAGTAGCGACTCGACTTCGCCGCGGCCCGCTCAGGACTTCTTTGCGACCCGCTCGACGAGCGCCGCCAGTCGGTCGAAAAAACCGTCGTCGTACTTCGCGTCGTCGTCGATGGTCGGGCGGGCGTTCGTCTCCGAGACGACGACCCGCCCGTCGGATTCGAGCAGGTCCACCCCGAGATAGCGAATGTCCAACTCGTCGGCGACTGCCTCGGCGAGGTCGCGGTGTCGCTTCGGGAGGTCCACGCCGACCGCCTCCGCGCCCCGGTGGACGTTGTGCTTCCAGCGCCCGCCGTCGCGCGCGCCGTCCAGCAGTCGGCGCTCCACCGCGCCGACGACTTCGCCGTCGAGCACCATCGCCCGGTAGTCGCGGGCGTCCGGCAGCCACTCCTGAATCAGGAACGACTTGTCGCCGGTCGCCCGGAAGTCGTGGACGAGGCTCAGCACGTCCGCGTGCCCCGAAAGCGAGTCCGGGTCGTGGGCCTTGGCGATGCCGACGCCGCGCGTCGTGGAGTTCGGCTTGACGACGACCGGATAGTCGAGGCCCGCCGACTCGACGGCGTCGAGGAGGGCGGACTCGTCGGCCGGGTTCGAGACGCAGACGCTCCGCGGGACCGGCAGGCCGGCGCGTTCGAGCGCCGCGATGACGCCCGCTTTGTTCCGCGAGGTGAGCACGTCCTCGCGCGTGTTCACCCACGGGAGGTCGTGTCTGGCGGTGACGACCCCGCCTTCCATCGGGCGGGAGGGGTAGACGAAGCCGACGTCGAACGACTCGGTCGGCGGCGTCGAGAGGTCGAGCGCGAACTCCTTGGCGCGGAGGTGCCCCACGTCGATGCCGCGGTCGCCGAGCGGGCCGCGCATTCGCTCGAACGTCTCGCTGGAGGTGGTGACCGCCAACCGAAGCATACGCTACGAGGCGAGGTCCCGGGGGAAAAATGGTGGGTTCGAGGCGAGGCGCGTTCCGAGCACGCGCCGGCGCGAGGTCGCGAACTTACGCGACGAGCAGCTCTTCGCCGCGCTCGACGACGATGCGGCACGGCGGCGACATCTTGTTGTACGCGCGGCGGAAGGCGTCCTTCGCGGTCGCGGCGTCCTCGACGTCGCAGTAGATGGTGAACACGGTCTCGCCCTTGGGGATGCGAGCGGCGGTCCCGACGACCTTCCCGAACGACTGGCGCATCCCGTCGGAGACACGGTCCGCACCCGCACCGGTCGCCTGCTTGTTCTCGCGGATGACGTGGTGCGGGAACTTACGCAGAATCATCTTGTACTGCTTTTCGCCCGCGTGCTTGAGCATGAGACGGTTGGCAGACAGACGCGCGGATTCGAGCGAACCGTGGCGAATCTGCACTTCCTCTTCGACCTTCAGGCTGATCTGGACGGGGTAGTCCTCGGGGTCGGCCTGCAGGTCGCCCATGTTGTGCTGTGCGATCTTCGAACCGGGGATACCCGTGATGTACTCGCGTCGGGTGTACGCCGGGTTCGTAATCTCCCGGTACATAGAGGCGGGTTTGTCTGACATGGTTACTTGTGAAACCGAAGGGTCAGGCGGGCTAAAAACGCTTCGAAGCTTCATTCGCCCGCCGCGGTCGTGTCAGGGGCTCGCACGCCGGTTCGCTCTGTTCGGGTCTGCGAACCCCATCGACCCGCACTCCCCCCGGCGCTGTCGATTCATCACCCTCGGGCCGGTGACAGCAAAGGTGCAGACTGTTCCGGCCGGGAGACAGTCTTATGCGCCGCCGTCGCCACGGTTCGGACAATGCTGCTCGTCTGCGACTGCATGCCTGCGGACGGCCCCGCGTACTTCACCGACGCCCTCGCCGACCTCGCCCTCGACGGCCGCGAGGGGACCGTTCACTCGCTCCCCGACGACGGTCTCCCGACGCTCTCGAACGTCGACGCCGTCGTCCTCACCGGGAGCACTGCGGGCGTCTACGAGGCCGACGAGCGGCCGTGGCTCGACGACGCGCGCCTGCTCGCCCGCGACCTCGTCGCCCGCGAACTCCCCACGCTCGGCGTCTGCTTCGGTCACCAACTCGTCAACGACGCCCTCGGCGGTACCGTCGAAGCCGGCGACCAACGCCGCGGTATCGCCGACGTCGACCTCGGCGACGACCCCCTGTTCGATGGCGTTTCCGGGCGCATTCCGATGGTCCACGGCGACTACGTCGTCGCCCCCGGCGACCGCATGGAGACCGTCGCCTCCGCGGACTACTACGACCACCTCGCGACGCGCCACGAGGACGCGCCCGTCTGGACGGTCCAGTACCACCCCGAGTTCACGGCCGCCCTCCTCGACCGCATCGCCGACGACTTCGGCTGGCCCGACGCCGACGCAGACCGTGACTTCGACGACGTGACGGCCGCTCGAACCGTCGAGAACTTCGTCGCCGCCGCCGGCCTGGACTGATTAGGCGTCGTCGCCGTCGCCGTCTTCTTCCGATTCGCCCCCATCTGAACCGTTGGTTTCGCCGTCGTCCTCCTCGACCGGCGGCTCGCCAGTCTCGGGGTCGAGCGCGACGAACTCCAGCCCCTCGCGGTCGAGCATGTCCGCCGCTCGCTCAGTCACCGAGGGAGCGACGAGGACGCCCCGAATCGGCTCGTCGTCGCCGAACTCCCGATGGAGCGCATCGACGTACCGTCGAAGCTGACTCGCCGCCGAGGGGCCGACGCGTCGCCGTTTCAACTCCACGACGACCGGGACGCCGTCCGCGTCCTTCCCGAAGATGTCGATAGCGCCCGCGTCGCTCTGTCGCTCGGTCTCCAGCGGCTCGAACCCCGGTTCGAGGCTGTCGGGGTCCGAGAGGATGTGCTGGCGCAGGTCTTCCTCGCTGCCGACGAGTTCGAGGTCGCTGCGGTCGTTGACGGCGTAGGACGAACACTGCTCGACGCGATCGAAATGTACGTCGAGTCGCTCGTCGGGGCTCGTGCGCGTGCTCCGGACCCGAAGCCGGCCGTCCCGGACGCTCGCGGAGTGGGTACACCCCGGTGGCTGCCAGTTGACGGGCGTCCGCTTCTCGTCGGTGTGGACCAGAATCGAGCCGTCCGGCTTCAGGACGACGAGCCGGTCGCCGGGGCCGAGTTCGCTCGTCGCGCGGCCGTCGTAGTCGACCGTGCACCGCCCGAATATCGTCACCATGTCGCCGCGCTCGAAGGCGGCTTCGAGGTGGACGAGGGCGTCGCGATGCGTCGGCCGGTGGAGTGTGTTCACCGTCATCCGGGTGTCGTCCCGCGGTTCGTCGCCGCCGGGGATAAGCCCCGCGTCGCGCGTCGGGGTCGAGCTAGCGAGCGCCGCGGCGGTCGCCAGTCGGTCGCTGGTCGCCGGTTTCCGGGTCGCTGGCAGGCTTATGCCATCTCCGAGCGTATATCTACCATGGCCCCTGACTTCGCCCAACACAACCGAATCGAGATGCCGCCGGAGGAGATAGACCGCCTGCTCCGCGAGGAGGGCGTCGGCGTCCTCTCGCTCGCCGACGACGGCGTCGCCTACGGGATTCCCCTCTCGTTCGGGTACGACGCCGAGCGGGAGCGGCTCTACTTCGTCTTCCTCCGCCCCGGCGAGTCCTCGAAGAAGACCGAGTTCGCCGAGCGGACCGCCCGCGCGAGCTTCGCCGTCTGGAACGCCCCCTCGCGGGACGAGTGGGAGAGCGTCGTCGTCGACGGCGAACTCCACCGGGTTGACGACGGTGACTGGGACCGCGTCCGCGACGTACTCGAAGACAACGCGTGGTATCCGACCCTGTTTTCCGAGACGGAGCCGATGCAGGATATCCTCGGCTGGGAGCTTCGTATCGACTCCCGGTCCGGGCTTCAGCGCCGGCGCGCGTGAGCGCTCCACGGACGGCTTTCGGTCGCGAGCGCGTTCGCGCCGGTATCGTTATCGAAGCCGAGACCGTCTGAGAATTCAGCTCATGCGACGGACGACGTTCGAGGAGGGGAGGAAGCTCGCGGCCGCGGTGCGGACGCCGAACCCGTCGCTCGCCGGCGTCGCCCGTGACGCGAGCGATGAGATTCTCGGCCTCGTCGACGCGCCGTTCCGCGATGTCGCCGACGCCCACGACCGCCTGTCGGCGCTCGAATCGCTCCTGTACGAGCGCGGCGACCGCCGCGCCGCCTTCCTGACCATCTACGTCCGCGTGACCGCCGAAGTCGACCGCGGCCTCGGCGGCGACGAGTTCACCGACCCCGAGTGGGTCGCCGACTACCTCGTCACCTTCGCGGACCACTACCGCCGGGCGTTTCGCGCCTTCGAGCGCGGCGACCACGACGACGTGCCCGACCCGTGGCAGCTCTCCTTCGAGACGGCGCTCGCCGGGGAGTCGCTCGTGGTACAGGACGTGCTGCTCGGCGTCAACGCGCACGTGAACTACGACCTCGCGCTGGCGCTCCACGAGGTCGGCATCGACCCCGACCGCCCCGCGAAGTACGACGACCACCGCCGCATCAACCGGGTCCTCCGCAGCCTCGTCGACGAGGAACAGGACCTCATCGCCGAGCGGTACGCCGACGGCATCGCCGACATCGACGAGTCGCTGGGTCGGCTGGACGAGGCGCTGTCGTTTTTCACGCTCCGCGAGGGCCGGCGGAACGCGTGGCGCGGTGCAGTCGCGCTAACCGACGGGCGGTTCCGCCCGATCGAACGCGTCGTCTACTGGTACCTGCGGAGCCTCACGATGGGCGCGGGTCACTTCATTCTCGCGCCGAGTTCGAACCCCGCGGTGCGTCGCCGACTGGCGCAACTCGAAGCTGGTGACGGGTCGAGTACTTAAACCACCCCGGATAGCGCGGGCGGAGATACCTCCCGTTGTCTGCTGTCTATAGATGTATGAACACGTCATCTGTCTCCGCCGTCGAACAGTCGTTGACCCGAAACTCGCGCCGCAGCCACGTCCTCTCTGACCCATCGAGCGCTCTCTCGGCGCTCAGCGACGGCGACAGCCGGCGAATCCTCGCCGCCTGCGACGAGGCCCCGAGAACTGCACAGGAGTGCGCCGAACTCTGTGACGTGCCGCTGTCGACGGTCTACCGGAAACTCGACCTGCTCACCGAGGCGGCGCTCCTCGACGAGCGACTCCGTATCCAGACGGCGACGCACCACCCGCGGGAGTTCGCGACCAACTTCGACACGCTCTCGTTTTCGTTCGACGACGCCGGCGTGTCGCTCGCGTTCCGGCAGGTCGCCACCGACGGTGGCGAAGACGGCGCGGAGGGCCGGTCGCGATGACCGCGACGCGAACCGCCGCGCGGCGGACGGAGCGAACCGAGACGGCGCTCGCCTCGCCGGAGGTGGACTGATGAACGCGACGACGACGGACGACTACGACTTCACGTGTTCGCAGTGCGGCGAGGGCTTCGCCGTCAACGGCGGGATGCGCGCCGCGGTCCTCGAACGCGGCTGTCCCATCTGCGGGAGTCCCGTCTCGACCGACGCCTTCGACCCATGTTCCGCGTGAGCTTCACCTTTTGATCGCGCCCGCGCGCCCGGTCGAGGCGCTTGCTCCACCGCGACACCGGCGTTCGAAAAACAGTAGGCTACATATACGTGTGCCACACGTACTACGAACCACATGAGCGACAGCGCGGACTACACATTCGTCTGCCCGGAGTGTGCGGAGTCCATGCTGGTCAACGACTCCATGCGCGACGCCCTCCTCGAAAACGGCTGTGTCATCTGCAGCGCCGCGCTCACGACCGACGACTTCTCGACTACCTGAGCGCGCGCCCCCGCGACCGAGTCCGCCGATATCACCCGACTCGACTCTCTTGGGCGTCGCCGAGAAGTAACAGTAATTACGTCGGCCGCGAGTCTGGTGGTACGAACCGATGTCTCTGGACCAACAGACCGAACTCTCGCCCGACGAGATACGCGAGGTCCTGTCCCGTCACGAGACGGGCGTCCTCTCGCTCGCGAAGGCGGACGAACCATACGCGATTCCCATCTCCTACGGCTACGACGGCGAGACCGGTCGGTTCTATCTCCGACTCGTCTCCACACCCGAAAGCGAAAAACGGCAGTTCCTCACGTCGTCGCCGCGGGCCCGACTCGTCGTCCACGAGTCGAACGACGGGAGCTATCGGAGCATCATCGCCGAGGGGACGCTCGAACGCGTCGACCCCGACGAGCTGACTGTCGAACGCATCGTCCAGTACGGCAAGGCCAAGCGGCCGCTGTTCGAAATCTGGGGCGAGACGAAGCGCGACCTCGACATCCAACTGTTCGAACTCGACCCCGAGACACTCGGCGGCCGGGCCGTCGAACTGGACGCCGCGGAGTCCGACCAGTAATGCCCGCAGTCGTCGCCTTCGGGGCGGCCCCCGTCGCGGCGGTCGCCGCGTCCACCGGCGAACCCCGAGTCGCCCGCACGTAACACATGCCCGCCGGTATTCGCGCCACGGTCGAATTCGATTCGCCGTCGGTCTGCCCCGTCGCCTCCGTCGCCCATTCGACGGACTCCGTCGTCGATTCCGTCTCGACCAGCGTCGTCTCAACCCCCGGCGACGTCAGCGTCTCCGAGTTCGTCGTCGAGGCCGACGACCCGCCGGAGGCGTCCGCGCTCGAACCCATCTTCTCCTACGGCTCGAAGCACCTCTACCGCTACACCCACGACGGGAGCGCGGGCTGCCCGTGCGAGTGCCTCGGCGAGTTCGGCTGTCCGGTCGACCGCTACTTCGCCCAGCGCGGCAGTCTGACGCTCGTCTTCCACGCCGCCGACTACGAACAGTTGCAGGCCGTCATCGGCGAGCTTCGCGACCGCTTCCCCGGACTCGACATCAAGCGGCTCGTGCGCTCGCCCACCGGCGACGCCCCCGGCGACAGCGTCTTCGTCGACCGCGGGAAGCTCACTACCCGTCAGCTCGAAGTCCTCCAAACGGCTTACGACATGGGCTACTTCGAGCGCCCGCGGGGGGCCAACGCGACCGAGGTCGCGGCCGAGCTCGAAATCAACCAGTCGACCTTTTCGGAACACCTCGCCGCCGCCCTGACGAAACTGCTCGGTGACGTGCTCGAAGAGGGATAGCGACTCCGGCCCCGCCGTCCTCCCGGCGTCGGAGTATATAAACGTCCCACGCTATCGTGGTTGTCCGTTGGTCCCCGTCCGGCGGCTCTACAGAAGTATGAGTCAGGCTTCGTTCCCCTTCGCTACCCGCTCTCCGTCCGCCTCGTCCGAACCCCGCGTCGTCGACGACCACGCCGCGGTCGACGCGCTCTTCTCGCTTCTCGAAGACGACGACTGCCGACGCATCCTCGACGCGACCGACGGCGTCGCTCGCTCGGCGAGCGAACTCTCGGAGGCGTGCGACCTCCCGCTTTCGACGACGTACCGAAAGCTCGACCCGCTCGTGGACGCCGGCCTCCTCTCGAAGCGCCTCCGAATCTCCCGGTCGGGCACCCACACCGCAGAGTACGAACGCACCGTCGACGACGTGACCGTCTCCGTCACCCCGTCGGGCGTCGAGGTCCGCGTCTCGCACCGCGACGTGCCGCAGTCGGCGTCGGTGACGGCCTGAACGCTCCGCTCACGGTTTTCATTCATCAGTTTCGCCGCCGGTCGCGCCGATACGACCGGGATTTGCTGTGCCTACTTAAGATTCTACTCGTCGTACGGTTGTCGTGTATTCCAACCGCATTCCAGTCCTGATTATCGCGGTCCTCGTGCTCCTCGCCGGCTGTGCCGGCGGCGCGGGCGTCGCGCCGGCCGCCGACACCGACGACACCGACGCCCCCACCGACGGCGGCGACAGCGCGGATACCGGCGAGTCGACCGACGCCGACGACTTCGAGTTGAGCGACCCCGAGCGTCTCCTCCGCGACGCCGGGAGCTTCACCGTCAGTTGGTCGTACACCGGCGTCGACGCGAACGGCGTCGAGACCCAAGTCACCCGCGAGTTCTACGCCGACCTCGAAGCTGAGCAGTCGTACAGTCGCACGACATCGACGACCGACGGCCAGTCCGACGCGGGCGGCGTCGAACAGTACGTCGCCGACGGCGTGACGTACGTCCGGATTGGCGACGGCGACGAGGCCACGTACACCTCTTACGAGGGATCGATGGAGGTTCTCGCCACCGCCATCGCGCTCTCGCAGGCTCGCGCGTACGGCGCTGACGACGACCTGACGTTCGCCGGCACCGAGACGTTCGACGGGGTGTCGGTCGAGCGCTACGAGCTATCGACCGCGAGCGAGGCGCTGATTCTCGCCGGCTCGGCCGCGGCGCAGGGCGAGCCCGGAAACCTGGAGGTTACGAACTTCGAGTACGCCGTCCTCGTCGACGAAGACGGCCTCTCGCGCCACGAATCGTGGTCGTTCTCGGGGCGGATGGACGACGGGACCGAGGTGAGTGGGTCGTGGGAGTACTCGCTTACGGGCGTCGGTTCGACGACCGTCGACGAACCCGCGTGGCTCGACGAGGCGCGGGCGTAAGCGGGAGTTGGTTTCGCTTTCTCCCGGATTTGAACTCAGTCCGGGAACGGTTGCCTCCCGGATTTGAACCTCACTCGCAAATCGAAGATTTGCTCGCTGGTTCAGAATCCGGTCGGGTCGCATTTTCACTGCTCACGACTCGGTCGCTACGCTCCCTCGATAGTTCGCAGGAAAATGCCGCCTCCCGGATTTGAACCGGGGACAGCTCGATCTTCAGTCGAGTGCTCTCCCAGTCTGAGCTAAGGCGGCGCGATTCGACAGACGCGCAGGAGCGAAAAAACCATTTCGAATTGCGACGCTACGAGTCGCCGTACCCCGACTCTTCCCATCCCGTCACATCGCTCGGAATGAGTTCGCCGTTGACGTGCCACTCGCGCGGGCGGAACGAGATACCGAGCAGGGTCGCGTAGAACCCGGCGACGAACGCGACGATGATGTTGCCGGGAATGCCGCCGATGCCGGCGCTCCCGACGAGGGTCGCGCCGTCGGTGTACGTCGTGAGTTGGATGACCCACGCGACGAGCATCACGAGGAACAGCGGCAGGTACACCCGGCGGAGCCGGTGGGCCAGCGCCTCCTCGAAGGGTATCTTCATGTTCGGCGTGCGGTAGTCCTCGCCGAGTTTCTTCCGCCAGTCCTCGTCGAGGACGCCGCCGTCCGGGTCAAGCGCGTACGCCCAGACGTTCTGCTGAATCATCCGGACCCGGGAGCGCCAGATGTCGTACGCGCGGAAACGCCGCGCCTCGATACTGAGGAAGATACTCAGCGTCACCACGCCGAGGAGGATGATATAGTGTGGATGCGTTTGTGCGGAAAACGACCACGTTAGAATCCCGGCCATCAGCGTAATCGCCCAGTTGCTGGTCCGGTCGAGTCGCTCGCGCCACGACTTCATCCGGTGTATCTCGCCCCGGTAAAGGTGTGCAAACGACGAACCAGGGCCCATCGTCTCGTCGAAGACGCCCGCACCGATATGGGTGTCGTCCATTCCCGCGGGAGGTTCCAGCTCCCCGTCGTCGGACATTGTTGTTCGTTTGATGCACAACTACGAGAGGATAAGAGCCTTCTGGGTTCGACAGGTTCGTGATGCCCGGTCGGGACTGTGTCTACTCGCGGCGGGGAGTCCTACAGCGCAGCCTCACGGCTCAAGGGTGCGTAAAAAAACTCTCAGAAATCGATTCGTCTGTCTGCTGAATTCGGAAACCGAATTACAGGCGCGTGACGTTCGTCGCGCGCGGGCCCTTGGGGGCCTGTTCGATGTCGAACTCCACTTCCTGACCCTCTTCGAGGTCCGGACCGCCAACATCTTCCATGTGGAAGAACACG
>NZ_JAMYJY010000076.1:0-18235 GCF_024136985.1 Haloferax sp. AB510 | reverse complement strand
CGCCGCCACCGCCGCCGCCGAACTCGTCTGTCACCTCGGCGACGACATCCCCGGCGGCCGCGTCACCGGCGCTGGCGACGACGACGAACGGTGCATCGGACTCGCCGACGGCGACGAGCACGTCCGCGCCGTCGCGGGCCTCCTTGGCCGCATCGCCGACCTCGTTCGCATCGAAGCCGGAGACCGCGCCGACTTTCCACGTCAACCCGTCGCGTTCGACCGTCTCGAAGTCCGCGAGTCGGGAGCGCAGTACCTCGGACTTCAGGTCGGCGAGTTCGAACTCCAGTTCTTCGCGCGCGGCCGCGACGGTGGCGGCCGACTCTCCGAGACCGTCGAGGTTCGTCCCGAGCGCTCGGGCGGCCTCGTAGGTGGACGTTCGAACCGCGGCGCGGCGGTCGATAGCCGAGGGGCCGACCGCGAACTCGACGCGGGTGAGTCCCTCGCCGGGGTTCGACCGGCCGAGCACCTCGACCGGCCCGATTTCGACGGTGTTCGAGACGTGCGTCCCGCCGCAGGCCGCCCAGTCCCAGCCGTCGATGGAGACGACTCGGACCTCGTCGGCGTCGGCGAAGACGCCCTCCTCGGTCTTGACGTTGAACGCGATTTCCTCGCGCTCGCGGGCCTCCGAGACGGGAATCTCCTCCCACGACACCTCGCGGCTGTCCCACACCGCTCGATTGACGAGGCGCTCCAGTTCGACGAGCGCGTCGTCGTCGACCTCGGTCGAGGTCTCGAAGTCGACGCGGACCTTCTCCGCGGAGATGTCGAAGCCGCCGTAGCCGAGGTCGTCGAAGATGCGGCGACCCGCGCCGTAGAGAACGTGACTGGCGGTGTGCGCCCGCATGCAGTACGTCCGGAAGTCGTCGTCGACGACGCCCGTCACCTCGTCGCCGACGCCGAAATCAGGGTCGGCCGCGAGGTCGTGGACGACCGCGCCGTCGGCGTCCGTGCGGACGTGTTCGACGTCGACGCCGCCGAGAACGCCCCGGTCCGCGGGCTGACCGCCGCCTTCGGGGTAGAAGTACGTCTCGTCGAGGACGACCGACCGACCGTCGACGCGCGTCACCGTCGCGTCGAACGCCCGGACTGTCGGGGACTCGGGTGCGAGTGAGTCGGACATATGCGCGTCGAGACGCCCGACCGAGAAAAATCGTGCTACTCGTCGACGAGGGTCACGTCGAGGCGCTCTTCGAGGGCGCGGATGGCCGAGCCGCCGACGTTCGCCCGGGTGGCGCGGCCCTGTTCGATAGCGAGTAGTTGCTTCTCGTCGAGGTCGAGTTCGTCGGCGAGGTCGGCGAGTTGGAGGCCGGCGTCCTGCCGGGCGGACTCGACGACACCGCCGTAGCCGGAGACGAGGTAGGGGAGCCGGTCTTTCTCGTAGTTCGTCCCCTTTTCCTCCCAGTGCTTGGAGTCGCCCTTCGCGCTATCGTACATCTTGGCGGTGCGCTGGGCGGCGCGTTTCTTGCGGTTCCGCTCGGAGCCGTCGCGCGAGGAGTCGGTCGACTCGCTCTTTCGGTCCGCGTGGCGGTTCTCGCCGTGCGGCGCGCAGTCCGGGCAGACGAGCAGGTCCGCGCCGGCCACGTTCGCGCGCCGGAGCTTCGCGGTGCTACGCCCGCAGAGTTCGCAACTGTCGCCGTCGCCGCCACCACCGCCCCGGTTGGTCGAGTACTTGGCCATGCCGCGTGTTACTCGTTCGACCCTTTTAAACTCGCGGCACGTGGAGACCGCCGGCGTCGGAAGTCGAGGGCGGCACGGCCGCTGTCCGGTGAATAGCGAGAACCCCAGAGAGGAGTCCCTCTCCGGAGAGTGAGTCAGAGAAACCCAGAGAGAAATATCTCAGGGGTGTAGTTTCGTGGAAGGATTGTGCGTGGGTGATGTCCGTGTAGGGACGTCACCTGCATCATTCGGCGGCTACGCCGCCTCATTGCGGACTGTGAGCCCGCACATGCGATGCGTGGGACCGGATTTGAACCGGCGGACCTCTACAGGACAGCGCCCTCAACGCTGCGCCGTTGGCCTGGCTTGGCTACCCACGCTCGCTGTGTCTTGCTGCACTCTCGTTTACCCCGCGGTAATTTAAATGACTTTCCTTTCGACTCGACAATGTCGGGCGTTTGCAGGCGCCGTGCCGCGGGCGGGCGACCGAACGATTTTGGCCTCGCAGCACCCGGATACGCCTATGGAGTTCCGAGCACGCGACCACGTCCGCGGACTGACTGCGATTCTCTCGGTGCTGTCGCTCGCGCTCGTCTTCGGCGCGGCGCTCGGTGCGATTCCCCGCGCCGCGATTCCGACTGTTCCCGAGGCCGTGCTGAACGCGATTCCGCACGTGAACGCGGTCATCAGCACTGTCGCCATCGTCACCATCCTCGCCGGCGTCCGGTTCGTCCGCCGCGGCGAAATCGAGCGTCACCGGCGCATGATGCTCACGTCGTTCCTCCTCTTTGCGACGTTCCTCGTCCTCTATCTCTACAAGGTCGTCGTCCAGGGGACCGCCGAGTTCCCCGGCCCCGACGCGGTCTACCAGTTCGTCTACCTCCCGACGCTGGCGATTCACATCCTCCTCGCAGTCGTCTGTGTCCCCGTCGTCTACTACGCGTTGCTGTTGGCGCTGACGCGACCGATAACCGAGGTCTTCGGCACCGAACACGCCCGGTTCGGCCGCGTCGCCGCGTCGCTGTGGCTCGTCTCGTTCGTCCTCGGAAACGTCGTCTACGTCCTCCTCTACGTCGTCTACTGAGACGAGTGTGGCGAGCGCCGTCGCTCGGGCGTTCAAAGGGAGTACCCGCCCGACGCCCGCGGCGGGGCGCGCGGCCCGAGGGCCACTGATTCGGACGGGTGGTAGTACGTGGTGCGACCGGCAGGTCACAGAGACGGGGCGTGCGGGCCCTCCCGCGGCGTTCCACCGCCCCGTCGATTCGCACTCCGTACTCCGCTCGCAACCCGGTCCTCGGCGAGTCGGAGTACGGTTCGAACCACGGGCGCGAGAGAAAAGAAAGGCGGCGTTGACTATGCTATCGAGGCTCTCGGTGACTGTCAGACGGAGCGATAGGTCGGGGGAACGAGACGGGTGAGACTCAGTCGCTTAGCGGCGCTTCGGCACCGACGACGGGGCGACTCACGTCGCGGTCGGTCTCCTCGCCGTCGATCTCGTAGGGATACTCACCGGTGACACAGCCGAGACAGAGGTCGGCGCGGGACTTTTCGAGCACCTCGGCGACGGCGTCGATAGAGAGGTAACCGAGGCTGTCGGCGTCGATAGTGTCGCGGACCTCCTCGACGGACTTGTCCGAGGCGATGAGTTCCTCGCGGGTGGCCATGTTGATTCCCATGTAGCAGGGCGCGACGATGGGCGGCGCGCCGATGCGCATGTGGACCTCGGTCGCGCCGGCGTCGTACAGCAGTTGCACGAGCTGATTCGAGGTCGTCCCGCGGACGATGCTGTCGTCGATGAGCGTCACGGACTTGCCCTCGACGGTGCTCTTGATGGGGTTAAGCTTGAGGCGGACGGCGCGTTCGCGCTCGTCTTGGGTCGGCATGATGAACGTCCGGCCGACGTAGCGGTTCTTCATCA
Organism: Haloferax sp. AB510; assembly: GCF_024136985.1. Lineage (NCBI taxonomy): Archaea > Methanobacteriati > Methanobacteriota > Halobacteria > Halobacteriales > Haloferacaceae > Haloferax > Haloferax sp. AB510. Next base: position 14,661 of record NZ_JAMYJY010000076.1, on the reverse strand, counting down.
GCCCCTCGGCGAACTCGACGGTCGCGTCGTCTTCCTGTGCGGCCTCGGCGTAGCCGGAGGCGAACGCGCGGCCCGAGTCGGGGACGGGCATGACAACGTCGGTGTCGACGCCGTTTTCGTCCCAGAGCTTCCGGCCGAGCCCGCGGCGGACCTCGTAGACGAGCGTGTCGTTCATCACGGAGTCCGGGCGGGCGAAGTAGATGTGTTCGAAAAAGCAGTGGGCCGTGTTGTCGCGTTCGACCAGTTGATACGAGTCGAAGCCGCTTCCGTCGGGGTCGAGGACGACGAGTTCGCCCGGTTTCACGTCGCGGACGAGTTCGCCGTCGAGCGTGTCGATGGCGGCCGACTCGGAGGCGAGCACGTAGCCGTCGTCGAGCTTCCCGATACAGAGCGGTCGATTTCCTTCGGGGTCGCGCACGCCGAGGACCGTCTCGTCGTGCATGATGGTGAGCGCGTACGAGCCGTGGATTCGCTCCATAGTCCGCTTGACGGCGCGGACGAGGTCCTCTTCGAGGAGATTGCGCGCGAGGTCGTGGGCGATGACCTCGGTGTCGCCCGTGGAGGTGAACGCGTGGCCGAAGTTCTCCAGTTCGTCGCGGAGTTCGTCGGCGTTGACGAGGTTGCCGTTGTGCGCGAGGCCGAGCGACCCCGACTTGAACGAGACGGCGAACGGCTGGGCGCACGACTTCGACACGTCGCCGGCGGTGGGGTAGCGGACGTGACCGATGCCCGCCTCGCCCTTCAGGCCGTCGAGGTCGTCGGCACCGAACGCGTCGCCGACGAGACCCATCTGGACGTGACTGTGCTGTTGGAACCCGTCGTGGGTGACGATGCCTGCGGACTCTTGGCCCCGGTGCTGGAGGGCGTACAGCGAGTAGTACAGGGGCCGTGCGGCGTCTCGACCGCCGAGTGCGACGCCGACGACACCGCACTTCTCGGTCGGTCCGCCGATGTGGTGGTGGGAGTCGTCCCGCCCAGTTACCATGGAAGATGGTAGAGAGTCGAGGGGGTAAAAAACCCGTCCTTATGCAGTAACGGCGGGTTTCGAAACCGGGAAATATACACATTAGTGCATAAGTCGGCGAGCGTCGGCGACTGCGAGGCGGCGTGCGACCCACACGAGACGGGAGACGTGACATGGGAATAGACCCACCCGTGACCGCGACTCGTCGCCCGCGAGGACAGCGACGGCTCAACGGGTAGTAGTGATGAAACTGGTGACAAAATCTGAACGCGAGTCGAAGGTGCAGAGAGGATGCCGTACTCGGTGCTAGCGAGTGTCACTGTCGGGAAAACAAACCGGGAGTCAGGAACGCGGATTCGTTCTCGCCGCAGACGGCGAGAGAGAAGACAGAGACGGTCTGAGACCGTCGAGAGTCGTTAGTTGTCGCCGGACTTCGACTGCCAGGCGTAGCTCCGACGCTTCTTCGACTTACCGAAGCCGCAAGACGAGCAGACCTTCTTCTTCACGTGGTAGGACTTCTCGCCGCAGCGACGGCACTTGACGTGCGTCGTCTTGTTCTTCTTTCCTTGGCTGGGGGTTCCTGCACCCGTCATGCTTTGATGGTGACGACGTTATCGCCGCGTATAATGGTTGTGTCTTGGACTTGCTCGAGTTCGATATCCCCGGGCACAGTGTCTTCGTCCAGCGCTTCTTCGAGTACGACGTTCATGTGCTGGTCGTAACCAGCGAGGACGCCGAAGTACGCGTTTCCGTCCTTGAGGAGAACCGTCACCGGCTCGTCGAGTGACGCTTCGAGGACGTCGAGGGGTCGGCCGCTCATGCATCAAATCCGTCTCGTAGTTATCTTAAATGTGCCGGACCGACAGTGCGAGATGGCCGTCGAATCCGATCGTCCGGGTTGAAATCGTCGTCGAGCGAGGGAATCTTCGTCTCACGTGAGACGTTCTCTCACGAGCCCGGGCGTGCGGGCGCGGTGAACCCACGTAGTTTTTAGTACCCCCGTGAGTAGAACTCAGTACCAGAAACCCGCGGGTAAGTGCGGGCGCGCCCAAATCGACCGGTTCGGGCCGTCTCGTACGCGGGGTCATTCGACCGACGAGCTGCAAGACGCCGGGGCCGGTGGCCCCCAGACACCCGTCTTTCCGTGAGCACCTTCGCCACATCGTGGCTTTCGATGCTCGGAATATCGAGACACACAAACCATGGAAATCGAAATCGCAACCATAGGCGGATACGAAGAAGTCGGCCGTCAGATGACGGCCGTCCGTGCCGGAGACGACGTCGTCGTCTTCGACATGGGTCTCAACCTGTCGCAGGTCCTCATCCACGACAACGTCGAGACCGAAAAGATGCACAGCCTCGACCTCATCGACATGGGCGCTATCCCGGACGACCGGGTCATGAGCGACCTCGAAGGAGACGTGCAGGCCATCGTCCCCACGCACGGTCACCTCGACCACATCGGTGCCATCTCCAAGCTCGCTCACCGCTACGACGCCCCCGTCGTCGCGACGCCCTTCACCATCGAACTGGTGAAACAGCAGATTGAGGGCGAGAACAAGTTCAACGTCAACAACGACCTCGTCAAGATGGAAGCCGGCGAGACGATGTCCATCGGCGACTCCGGCAACGTGGAACTCGAATTCGTCCACGTCACCCACTCCATCATTGACGCCATCAACCCGGTCGTCCACACGCCCGAGGGCGCTGTCGTCTACGGTCTCGACAAGCGCATGGACCACTCGCCGGTCCTCGAAGACCCCATCGACATGAAGCGCTTCCGCGAGATCGGTCGCGAGGGCAACGGCGTGCTCGCGTACATCGAAGACTGTACGAACGCCGGCCGGAAGGGCCGCACGCCCTCCGAATCCGTCGCGCGCCGCCACCTCAAAGACGTGATGACCTCCGTCGAGGACTACGACGGCGGCATCGTGGCGACGACGTTCTCGTCGCACATCTCCCGGGTCTCCTCGCTCGTCGAGTTCGCCAAGGACATCGGCCGCCAGCCGGTCCTCCTCGGCCGCTCGATGGAGAAGTACTCCGGCACCGCCGAGCGCCTCGGCTTCGTCGACCTCCCCGACGACCTCGGGATGTACGGCCACCGCAAGTCCGTCGACCGCACCTTCAAGCGAATCATGAAGGAGGGCAAGGAGAACTACCTGCCCATCGTCACGGGTCACCAGGGCGAGCCGCGCGCGATGCTCACCCGTATGGGCCGCGGCGAGACGCCGTACGAGATTGACGACGGCGACAAGGTCATCTTCTCGGCGCGGGTCATCCCGGAGCCGACGAACGAGGGCCAGCGCTACCAGTCCGAACGCCTCCTGCGCATGCAGGGCGCGCGCATCTACGACGAGATTCACGTCTCGGGCCACCTCCGCGAGGAGGGGCACTACGAGATGCTGCAGGCGCTCCAGCCCCAGCACGTCATCCCGGCTCACCAGAACCTGAAAGGCTTCGCTCCGTACGTGGACCTCGCCGAGAGTCAGGGCTACGCCCTCGGTCGCGACGTCCACGTCACGCGGAACGGCAACATGATTCAGCTGGTGGAGTGATGACTCCCGACGCGACGGAAAAGCGGGTGCTCGAGGCGATTCGCGAGCGACGCGAACTCGTCAACGACGCGCTCGACGAGGACGTACCGATGGCCGAGCCGGAACGGCTCTACGAGGCCTCCCGGTACCTCCTGAAAGCCGGCGGCAAGCGCCTTCGGCCGACCGTCTCACTCCTGACCGCGGAGTCCCTCGCGGACGTCGAACCGATGTCGGAGGACTACCGGGCGTTCCCGACGCTCGCGGGCGACCCCATCGACGTGATGGTCGCGGCCGTGAGCATCGAGGTCATCCAGTCGTTCACGCTCATCCACGACGACATCATGGACGACGACGACCTCCGTCGCGGCGTTCCGGCGGTCCACAAGGAGTACGACAACTCGACCGCCATCCTCGCCGGCGACACGCTGTACGCCAAGGCGTTCGAGCTCCTGACGAAGACCGGCGCTGACCCCGCCGACGGCCTCGAAGCCGTCCGCCGACTCGCGACCACCTGCACGCAGATCTGCGAGGGGCAGGCGCTCGACATCGAGTTCGAGCGCCGCACCGAGGTGCTCCCCGACGAGTACCTCCAGATGGTCGAACTGAAGACGGCCGTCCTCTACGGGACCGCGGCCGCCGTTCCGGCGGTCATCATGGGTGCCGACGACGAGGTCGTCGAGGCGCTCTACCAGTACGGCATCGAGTCCGGCAGCGCGTTCCAGATTCAAGACGACGTGCTCGACTTGACCGTGCCGTCGGAGCAGCTCGGTAAACAGCGCGGCTCGGACCTCGTGGAGAACAAAGAGACCATCATCTCCCTCCACGCGCGCCAGCAGGGCATCGACGTGGACGACCTCGTCGACGCCGAGACGGCCGAGGAACTCACCGAGGAAGCCGTCGAAGCCGCCGTCGCAGAACTGAACGAGGCGGGCAGCATCGACTACGCCCGCGAGATGGCAGAAGACCTCACCGAACAGGCCAAGTCGCGGCTCGACGTCCTCCCGGACAACGAGGCCCGCGAGCTGCTCTGCGACATCGCGGACTACCTCATCACCCGCGGCTACTGAGCGCGCGGCGTCGCCGCGAGTCGCGGCCGCGAGAATCTCTTCTTCGGTCGTTCCGTCCCCGAGTTCCGCCGTAACTCATATTTACTCTGAAGTGCTAACATTTCACGTACCCCTGCCCGCGCGAGGACCCTTCCCCGCAATCCGGGCCTGTTTTTAGGCGCGCCGCGGAAGCGAACGGTAATGGACGACGAGCTTCGAGAGCGCATCGAGCGAGAGGCCGAGAAGCACGCGCTTCTCAACGCAGTCAAACACGACAGCGACGCCGACGTGGGCGCGATTATGGGCCCGCTGATGGGCGAGAACCCCGACTTCCGACAGCACGGCGGCGAGATTCCGGGGCTCATCGGCCCCGTCGTCGCCGAGGTCAACCAGCTGTCCGCCGACGAAAAGCGCGACCGACTCGAAGACCTCGCGCCCGAGGAACTCGCCGAGATGGAAGCCGAGGAGGAGGCCGACGAGTCGCTGCTCCCCGACCTCCCGAACGCCGAGGCGTACGACGAGGTCCGCATGCGCGCCGCGCCGAACCCCAACGGCCCGTGGCACCTCGGCCACGCCCGCATGCCCGCGGTCATCGGGACGTACAAGGAGATGTACGACGGCTCCTTTATCGTCCGGTTCGACGACACCGACCCGGAGACGAAGCGGCCGGACCTGACGGCGTACGACGCCATCCTCGACGACATCGACTACCTCGGGTTCGAGCCCGACGACGTGATTCGCGCCTCCGACCGGGTGGAGACGTACTACGACTACGCCCGCGAACTCATCGAGATGGGCGGCGCGTACACCTGCTCGTGTTCGGGCGAGGCGTTCTCGAACCTGAAGAACGACGGAAAGCCGTGTCCGCACCGCGACAAGGACACCGAGACGACCCGCGAGGAGTTCGAGGACATGGTCGCAGGCGAGTACAGTTCGGGCGAGATGGTCCTCCGCGTCAAGACCGACATCGAACACAAGAACCCCGCGCTGCGCGACTGGGTCGCCTTCCGCATGATAGACACGCCGCACCCCCGCGAGGAGGCGGCTGACTACCGCGCGTGGCCGATGCTCGACTTCCAGTCCGGCGTCGACGACCACCTCACGGGCGTCACCCACATCATCCGCGGTATCGACCTTCAGGACTCCGCGAAGCGCCAGCAGTTCGTCTACGACTACTTCGGCTGGGACTACCCCGAGGTCGTCCACTGGGGCCACGTGCAGGTCGACGCCTACGACGTGAAGATGTCCACGTCGAGCATCAAGGAACTCATCGACGCGGGCGAGGTCGAGGGCTGGGACGACCCGCGTGTGCCGACCATCAAGAGCCTCCGCCGCCGCGGCATCCGCGGGCAGGCCATCGTAGACGCGATGGTCGGCCTCGGCACCTCCACCTCGAACGTCGACCTCTCGATGTCGACGGTCTACGCGAACAACCGCGACCTCGTCGACGACGAGACGGACCGGTACTTCCTCGTCCGGGACGTCGCCGAGGGAACCTCGGCGGACAGCCAGACTGTGTCTGGCCCGTGTGAGGAGTTCGCCGTCGAGGGCGGCCCCGACAGTGCCCACCCGCCGCTCCACCCGAGCTTCGAGGAGCGCGGCACCCGCGACATCCCCGTCGGCGACAGCGTCCTCCTCGAATCGGGCGACGTGCCCGCCGAGGGCGAGCGCGTCTGGCTGAAGGGCTTCGGCGCGGTCCGCCGCGAGGACGACTCGCTCGTCGCCACCGGCGACGACCTCGACGTGGTCCGCGAGGGCGACGTGGCCGTGATTCACTGGGCTCCGACCGACGGCGTCTCGGTCCGCATGCGTACCATGGACGGCGACGTGACGGGCGTCGCTGAACCCGACTTCGGCGACGTGCCCGAGGACGAACTCGTCCAGTTCGAGCGTGTCGGCTTCGTCCGCGTGGACGACCGCGGCGACGACGAGACGGTCGTCTACTTCGCGCACAAGTAAGCCGAACGACGGACAGTCGCGCTCGACACGAACACTCGTTTTACCCACCACCGCGTAGGGAGTGGTATGACCCTCCTCGACCTCACCCGCCGCGTCGAGACCGGGATGCCGACGTATCCCGGCGACCCGCCCGTCACAGTCGAACCCCACGCTGACTTCGACGCCGACGGCTACCGCGTTTCCCGGCTCGAACTCGGGACCCACGCCGGAACGCACGTCGATGCGCCCGCGCACACCGAACCGGACGGTGCGACCCTCGACGACTTCCCGGTCGACGACCTCCGGTTCACCGCTCGGATCGCCGACTGCCGAGACGCGGGGCCCCGCGGGCGAATCGGGCCGGACGCGATTCCGGAACACCTCGAACCGCGCGTGGACTTCCTCGTGTTCCGAACCGGCTGGGAGGACGAGTGGGGAACCGAACGCATGCCCGACCACCCGGCGCTCGCGCCCGAGACGGCGCACGCCTGCGCGGACCGAGGGCTCTCGGTCGGCACCGACGCACTTAGCCCGGACCCGACCGGCGGCGACGACGTGCCCGCCCACCACGCGATTCTCGGGGCGGGACTGCTCGTCGTCGAGAACCTCTGCGGGTTAGACGCGCTTCCGACCGACCGGACGTTCGACCTGTACGTCATGCCGCTGCGCGTGGACGCCGACGGCGCGCCCGCTCGGGTGGTCGCCGACGCGGAGACGGGGCTGATTCGGCGGCGCGACGAGCAGTAACCCGGTCACGGAGGGAGCCGGGCGGGCCTTAGAACACCACGACGAGGACGAACCCGACGAGCATCGAGAACGTTAACAGCGCCTGCACCGCCGCGGTGGCGAGGACGCCGACCGTGGCGACGAGCGCGCGACGACCGCTCTCTTCCGCGTCCTGGTGTTCGAGGTATTCGAGGGCGAAGACGGTACCAGCGACGCCGACGAAGATGCCGAGCGGGCCGATGAGGAACATGAGCAGGAAGCCGGCGACCCCGGCGACAATCGACGTTCGGGTCGACGCGCCGCCGAACCGCGCGGCGACCATTCCGCCGGCGTAGTCGGTGACGAGCGCGACGAGGCCGACGAGGATGAGCCCGACGAACGCGATGGGTCCGGGGTCCGAAAAGCCGGTCGATACCCAGTAGACGACCACGCCGAGCACGGAGAGGAGCGCGCCGGGAAGCAGTGGCAGTACACTCCCGACGACGCCGAGGACCAAGAGGGCGAGCGCGACCCAGAGGAACACGTCCATACCGAGGTGATTCGGACCGGGGGCTATTCACCCCACCGAGTGGGCGCGTCGAGGCCGTGTGGGGACCGCGGCGCAGGTAGAGGGACCGACTCGCGCGCCGCGTCGCCTGGTTTCCGCCCGTTCGGGGGATAGTTTATTGCCTCTACCGGAATATGTCACTAAGAGTCATGGCTATCGACCCGCAGTTCGAGACAAACAGGGAGAAGGTTGGAGAGGAAAACGGCGTGGCCGTCTGGGGACCGGTCGACCCGCCGGAGAAACACGGTATCCACGGCACGCACGTCGCGGTGGACTTCGACATCTGCCTCGCCGACGGGGCGTGTCTGGAGGACTGCCCCGTGGACGTGTTCACGTGGGTCGACACGCCGGGGCATCCGGAGTCCGACATCAAGGCCGAACCGACCCACGAAGACCAGTGTATCGACTGCATGCTCTGTGTCGACATCTGCCCCGTCGACGCCATCGACGTCGACCCCGGGCGAGCGGGACGCATCTAAGGGAAGAAACCCCGATTTTTTGCGGGCGAGGACGCCGACAGCGACCCCCGTGAGCGGCGCGGACATTCCGGCTACCTAGCACAAAAGATTATTATGAATATGAGCTAGCATTAACGGGAGAGTGTTCTCAATGCACATGGTGGTACTTACGAAAGGTGTGCCCGACTTCCGGGAGGGCCAGGTATCGTTCGACGAAGACGGGCATCTCGAACGGGGGAAGACGCCCACAGTGATGAATCCGAACGACCGCTTCGCGCTGCAGGCGGCGCTGCAGACGCGGGTTCGACACGGCGGGCGAGTGAGCGTGATGAGCATGGGGCCGCCGGGGTACAAGGAGGTGCTACGGGAGGCGATGGAGACGGTGTACGCCGACGACCTCCACCTCATCTCGGACCGCGAGATGGCGGCCGCCGACACGTGGGCGACGGCCATCACGCTCAGCGCGGGCATCGAGACGCTCGGCGAGCCGGACGTAGTGTTCGCCGGGTTCAAGACCGCAGACGGGGAGACGGGCCACACCGGCCCGCAGACGAACTGGTGTCTCGACATGCCGCTGGTCACGCACGTCATCTCCCTCGACATCGACGAGGACGCGGGGACCCTGCGCGCCAAGCGACTGGTCGAAGGCGACATCGAGGAGATAGAGACCGTCGAGACGGAGCTTCCGGCGTTCGTCGTCGCGGACCCCGAGTTCGAGCCGTCGTATCGGACGGCGGGCGAGCGGCTGACGCTGAAGGACCTGCGTGAGGAGACCCAAGCACGCGCCGAAAACTACGAAGAGCACCTGACGGTGCGGGACCACGCCGACATCAACGTCGACCCGGACTACATCGGCCTCGATGGTTCGCCGACCATCGTCTCGTCGGTGGACCCGATTCCGAAAGCGCCGGCCGAGCGGGAGGCCACGATGGTCGACCCCGACGATACGGGTGCCATGCAGGACGTGCTGACCGCGATGCAGTCGGCGGTCGGCGACGACGCTGGCGACGCCGCGGCTGCGGGGGGTGACTGACCGTGACGGACTTCGACCCCGGCGACTACGAGATTTCGGAGCTCGGCCCGGCCATCAAGGACATCGACGACCTCGGTGAGTTAGAGGAGATTCTGCAGGCCGAACACCGCGGGCAGAACCGCGCGCCGGCCGTCGCGCTCATCGAGAGCCGAATCGAGAAGTTCTCCGAGGACGACGACGAGCCGGCCGACGCCGACGAGATGGACCTCGCGTCGATGAGCACTGCAGAGGTCGGGAACGCCCTCCAGAGCGTCGAGGAGGTCTCGGACCTCGAATCGCTCCTCGAACGCGAGGAGGCCGGCGAGGACCGCGACCCGGTGAAACGACTCATCAGAAACCGCATCGACTCCGTGAAGGGAAGCGACGAGGAAGACACGGAAGTCGAGGTGGACGAACGGCCGCCCGAGGAGCGTCACCCGGACCTCGACCACCCGACTCGGGACAAGCGACACGTCCGGTCGCTCCACGGGGGGACCTACCGCGACATGTGGGTCTACTGTGAGACGCAGGCGGGCGAACTCGTGGACGTGTCCAAGGAGATGCTCGGGAAGGCCCGCGAGCTGATGGACACCTACAACGACGACTACACGACCGACGAGCGGGTCGTCGCGGTCCTCATCGGCTCCGACGTGTCGAAGCACGTCGAGGACGTCATCGCCTACGGCGCGGACGTGGCCGTCGTCCGCGAGGACGACCGACTCGAACGCTTCCAGCACAAGCCGTACACCGAGATATTCTGCGACATGGCTCGCGCGGGTGCCACCCACCAGAACTTCGAGGTCCAAGGCGGCCGCGACGAACCGTGGCGCGACTACGACAAGCCGCGGTACGTGCTGTTCCCGGCGACGAACAACGGCCGGGACCTCTCGGCGCTCGTGCAGGCCGAACTCGACTCCGGTCTCGCCAGCGACTGCTCTGGGCTCTACATCACGGAGGAGGTCATCTCGAACCCGGTCAAGACCGGCGTCGCCGGTGAGAAAAAGGAGTTCCAGCGCGTCCTGCACATGAAGCGGCCGGACTTCTCAGGCTTCGAATACTCGACCATCCTCTGTATCGACAACCCGACGCGGGAGTTCCATCCGCAGGGCGCGTCGGTCATCCCGGGGAGCTTCGACCTGCCCGAACCCGACGCCGACCGCGAGGGCCTCGTGGTCGAACACGACGCCCCGCTCGACGACGACTGGTTCCGCGTCACCGTCACGGAGTTCGACCAGCTGGACGAGGGTATCGACCTGACCGGCCACGACGTCATCGTCGCGGTCGGCCGCGGCATCGGCGACGACCCGACGAAGGGTATCGAACTCGCCTTGGACCTCGCCGACCAGTTCGAGGACGCCGAGGTCGGCGTCACCCGCGGCATCGTCACGGGGTCGTTCAACTTCGACGGGCACGTCGAGCAGTACACCCACGAGGACAGACAAATCGGCGAGACGGGGCAGGTCGTCGCGCCGAAACTCTACATCGCGGCGGGTATCTCCGGCGCGGTCCAGCACAAGGTCGGCATGGACGAGTCGGACACCATCGTCGCGGTCAACACCGACCCCGACGCCCGCATCCGCGACTTCTCGGATTACTTCATCGAGGGCGACCTGTTCGAGGTGCTGCCGCGGCTGACGACGGCGCTCAAGGAGGGCCGATTCGAGGCAGCGGTCGCCAGCGACGGGGGAACCGCGCCGATCGGAACGCCCGGCGATGTCGCGGCTGCGGACGAACGGGGTGAGTCGAAATGAGCGATTACGAACACTACGAGGCGCTGGTCGTCGGGGCGGGTCCCGGCGGGGCGGCGGCGGCCGCGACGTTCGCCAACTACGGCATCGAGACGCTCGTCCTCGAACGCGGCGTCGAGGCCGGGTCGAAGAACGTCTCGGGCGGGCTCATCTACGCCGAGGAGTCCGCGCCGTACACCATCGACGACCTCTTTCCGGGGTTCCGCGAGGCGGCCGCCGAGCGGCCCATCACGAAGTACCGCATCCACAACATCGCCGGCGACAAGGTCGAGTCGTTCGACCTCACGGACCTCCACGAACACGACACCGAGTGGTCCGACTCCGTCCTCCGGCGGAAGATGGACTCGTGGCTCGAAGACCGCGTCCACGAGCGGACCCGCGAGACCGGCGGCGGCCTCCTGACGGGCGTCCACGTCAACGGCCTGCTCCGCGAGGAGGGACGCATCGTCGGCGTCACGCTGGACGAACTCGACCCGATAACCGCCGATATCATCGTCGCGGCCGACGGGGTGAACTCCGAACTCGCCCGCGACGCGGGCCTGATGGACTGGGACGAGCCAGACGAGTGGTTCCAGGGCGTCAAGGCGGTCGTCGACATGCCGGAAGACGCCATCGCCGACCGATTCGACGTGGCGGAAGACGAGGGGGCGGCGCACCTGTTCTCGGGCGACCTGTTCGAGGGCGTCCGGGGCGGCGGCTTCCTCTACACGAACCGCGACACGCTGTCGCTCGGGACGGTGTTCCACCTCGACAGCCTCGTCGCGGAGGAGGCGGAGCCGCACGAGCTACTGGACGGGCTTCTGACCCACCCGTTGCTCGCACAGTGGCTCGGCGACGACTACACCGAACTGGAGTACAGCGCGAAACTCGTGCCCGACTCCAAGAAGGTCGCCCTGCGCGAACCGCACTTCGGTCGCCTACTCCTCGTCGGCGACGCGGCCGGCCAGATGCAGGCGCAGGGGCCCATCATCAAGGGGATGAACCACGCCGTCACCGCCGGGGCACTCGCCGCGGAGTCGTACGCGCAGGCCAAATCGCGCAACGAACCGGAGAAGGCGGGGACTCGCTACGCCCGCAAGCTCCGGAGCGAGGGCGTGATGAAGAAGCTCCGGCCCCGCGGCTACGAGCTGCTCCGCGGCGTCGCCGAGGACGACGGCGTGACCAGCGTGGTCGACAGCGTGCTCACCTCGCCGGTCGGGCGCGCCGGTATCCGCGCGCTCTCCGGGCGGCTCGAACGCCTCTACAACGTCCCGACGCTGTCGGCGCTGATGCCGGACACGCGGACGCCCTACGTCACGCTCCCGACGGTCATCGCCGAGGAGTTGGGGACGCGGGTCCGCGACAAGAGTTCGGTGACGCCGCCGGACCTCGAAGCCCGCATCGGCGGACTGACCTACGACACCGACATCGGCAACCCGCACATCACGCTTCGCGACGAGTCCTACGAGGCCAGCGGGGCCGCGGTGGCGGCCTGCCCCGTCTCCGCGGTCGACTTCGGCGGCGGTTGTTACCGCGAGGAGGTCGTCCGGACCAACGGCTCGGAGGAGCGCGTCGTCAGCCTCGACACCCAGCCCTGCGTCGAGTGCGGCACCTGCGCCGTCGTCGCCGACACCGAGTGGACCCACCCGCGCGGCGACAAGGGCGTCGAGTTCAAGTGGGGATGACCGAGGTGAGCCCGTGAGTCGCGACGTGACCCAATCGGAGTCCCGCACCGTCGCCGACGGTCGAGGGGCCGAGGAGCGCCACCCCGAAGACGTTCGGTTCGGGGAGCGCGCAAGAGCCCTCGCCGACGAGGCCCGAGAGGCCCGGGAGTCGTTCGACCCGCCGCCGCCGTCGGCCGCGGACCAGCGCGCGCTCGAATGCGCCCGCGACGGCCGTCGGCCCGGCGGTGTCGCTCTACGTCAGCGCGCGGACGGGCGACCGGCAGGTCTCCTTTACCGGCGAGGAGTTCGAACTGCTCCACCGGGCGATGAACGACTGGCTCACCATGTACGCCCGGTGCTACGGCGTCGACCTCGACGCGGACTTCACGGTCCGAGAGGCCGCCGAAGTCCTGCTGCGGACCCACGACGTGCTCGACACCGCCCAACTGCTGACCTGCGTCCCCGAGAGGCGCTGAGGGCGGCGCACGGGCCCCGATTCACCCGTCGGCTCCACCGACTGTCGTCGGGTCCGGCACGAACAACAATTATAAATCATGAGTGTGATTGTGTACCATGGAAGTAACTGACAGTCTCAACTTCGGACACAAAGACCGCAAGGACATCTACGAGTACATCGAGCGCCACGGGACCGTCCGCGAGGACGAGGTACGGCGGGCGCTCAACTTCGAGCCGGCGGCGCTGGGGGCGCACCTGACCGTCCTGCGACGGGACGGCTACATCCGAAAGGTCGGCAACCACGTGGAGGTGGCCTACGCGCCCGGCGAGGAGGAGACGGTGGAACTCGGCGACCTCGACGTGACGATTCGGATGGCCCAGAACGTCGACTTGGAGAGCCTCGTCGACGCCATCCACGAGGTCGCGGACGAGGGCCGGTACATCGAGGCCGAGACGGTCGCGGACCTACTCGACCACGAGGAGGTCGTCCTCCGACACAACGAGGTCAGTTCCCGGATGGTGTTCGTCGCTACTGTCGCCGACGAACTCGCCGGCTGGGTCCACCTCGATCTGCCCGAGGCGGAGAAGCTGAGCCACACCGCCGTCCTGACGGTCGGCACGCGACCGGAGTTCCGCGGCCACGGCGTCGGGAGCAAACTCCTCGACCGCGGCGTCGAGTGGGCTCGCGAGCGCGGCTTCGAGAAGCTCTACAACAGCGTTCCGGCGACCAACGAGGAGGCCATCGCGTTCCTCGAAGGCCACGGCTGGGAGACCGAAGCCGTCCGCGACGGCCACTACAAGATAGACGGCGACTACGTCGACGAAGTGATGATGGCCGTCTCGCTCCGGTGAGCGCGGACTCGTCCCGTCCCTGACCCCGAAATTTCTGCGCGCTGTCTCTCCCCGCCAGCGACGCGTCGGCTTTCGACTGCCCCGTTTGTGACTGCCCCGCTTGCGACTGCCACGTTCCCGGCCGGTCGCACTACGACCAGTCGTCTTCGGCCCCGTCGAGGGGCTCGGCGACGACGCCGTCCTGCTGGACGAGCGCCCTCGCGTGGGCCGTACAGACGTTCCTGTCGGCGTCCCACGGCACGTAGAGCCTGACGGCCGCGACGTTCTCGCAGTCGGGTTCGCTACACTCGGCCATAGGGGGAGCGTCGGCACCGACGACTATCGGTGTGTCGGCGGGCAAGCGGCTGAGACGCGGCCGCTCCCCCGGCGGGTATCACCGGAATCGCTCGCGTTCCTCGTGGGCTGCGTCGGTGCCGTACTCGTCCACGAGCGGTTCGTAGGCGTCGCCGAGCGCGCGCATGGCACCCGCGGTCGAGTGGAAGTCGAGTTCGTCGGCGACGGCGTCCCACGGCCGCGTCTGGAGGACCTTGCGGACCAGCAGTCGCTCCTCTCGGGGCGTGAGCGAGGCCCGCTCGGGGTTCGTGAGGTGCGCGAGGCTGAGTCGCCGGAACGCGCCGGGCGCGGTCGTGTAGAGCCCCGGCCCGTAGGACGCGCCCACGACGACGCGCCACTCGTACTCGGAGAGGTCCGGTTCGGCGGCGGTACCGACGGCGGCGAGGGCGGCCCGCGCCACGTCG
>NZ_JAMYJY010000075.1:0-18275 GCF_024136985.1 Haloferax sp. AB510 | reverse complement strand
ACAACGAGCCGGCGAACCTGTTCGTCGCGGGCTTCATCGGCTCGCCCTCGATGAACTTCGCCGAGGCGACGGTCACAGAGGACTCGCTTTCGACGGCGAACTTCTCGCTCGCGTTCGATCCGGCGTCTGTCAAGGCTGTTGACGTGGGCGACGAGGTGACTGTCGGGATTCGTCCCGAAGATATCTATCCCGGCGGAACGCGCGTCGAAGTGGAAGATCCCTCTTCGCTCATCTCCACGCGTGTCGATATTCTCGAACCAATGGGTGACGAGATATTCGCGTACATGCTGTTGGGCGAACGCCGCACATCGATGGACCAGTCGAGAACCGATGACCAACTGCTGATGAGCGTTGACCCCGACTCAACGATTCAAGAAGACACGGACGTCGAAGTCGTGATAGACCGAGAGAACGTCCACCTCTTCGAGACGGCGTCAGGCGACGCACTCGCCCACGGCTTGTCCCCCGTTTCAGCCGAGTTAGAGAACGAAACGACAGCCGACGCAGGCGACTGAAACGACCCGACGACTCTCGCCGTCATCGACGAGGTCATTGACGAGGGTATGGGCCGTCCCTTCGTCAATATCCGCTACTGCGACGCGAGCAGCATCTTGACCGAATCGGATGTTCCCGCAGACGGTTCGCCACGGGAACAAGGCACCATCTCCGACCCCAAAACGGGGACGACAATCGCAGTCGAGGTTGCGAACAGATCCACGAACGCGCGCACCGACGCGACCGGTCCCGGAACCAGATATGACGGCTGGGTCATCATCGCGCCGATCCACCAGACGATGAGGAACGCGGTCAGCCCACCGAGTCCACGCAGAGATCTCTTCGAGTCTGCCTCGAAGCGGGGCGTGACCGTCGCGTTGGAGTTGGAGTCGGTCTGAAGGCTCATTACTGGATGGCGTCGTAGGGGCTGAACGCGAACAGGTCCTCGGTCGCGACCAGTGCCTCGATGTTGCCGACGTTCGCGACGAACTCACCCATCGCTGCGGTTTGCTCGGTGATTGCGTGGGGGCCGAGATGAACGCAGACGCCCGGGAGTCCAGTGCTTCCGTGGCCAGTTGCTCGCTCACGCCGGACCCGATCACCGACGCGACGTGAGTAGCGGCCACATCAGGCGAATTTGCCGTGAACTCGGTCGCCGCCGTGTGCTGTTCGACCAGCGACTGGGCGACCTCGCCGTCGTCAATCACCCGCTGGTTCGCGAACAGCACCCGAAAAGCGCGACGTCGACGTCCCCGCCGGCGAAGGCCTTGACGACGCTGGGGCCAGAGCTGAACCGCTCTATTGAGACCTCCGCTGGAGCCTCCTCGTAGTAGCCCTCTCGTTCCATCACGTAGTGTTGCATGTTCGGGTAAATTGGGACGTACGCGACGGTCACAGAGTCCAGTGACCCGCAACTTTGACCGAGACAGCCAACGATCCCCGTCGCAGCAACCGTACTTACACCCGCTTTCTGGACCAATCTTCGTTGCGTGAGTTCGGCCATCGTTGTTGTTAACTTTGTAAATGGTTATAATAATAACCCTGAATTATAAAATAGAGATTAATATTTGTGGCTGATGGTCGAGTCAACGTTGAAGAAGTCGCTGGTGTCCGTAGTGCGAGAACGGTGAGTCGAAGAAGTAAGTCAGTATGAGAGACTCGTCCGGTGTGTACGGCCGTTTGACCGTTCATCTCGGGCCTCACCGGCACGAGAAACTCGAAGGGCTGAGATTGGAGTCGGCTCCACTCTCAGACACCAATCGGACTGCAAACCACGATAGCCGACTATAGTCGCTATTTCTCCGCCTACAGCGGACGGAGATGCCAGTCCGGGATATCCGAACGTGAAAAGTGAATTTAGCTCATATCCGCGAGCGGACCGAAGTCGTCGACCGGAAGTACCGAATAATCGATCGTAAGCGTGTCTTTCGTCGCTCTGATCTTCCCGACGAACGTCGAGATGTCTTCGAGCGATCCCTCGAGAACGAACAATTCCATACAGTGGTGCCCGCCGACATGACTGTGGAAGTTCGACGCAACGATGTCCTCGTACTCGTGGCGAAGTCGCATCATCTTCTCTTCGACGCTCGTCGTCTCGTAATCGAAGACGACGGTAACGACGCCCATCAGTTCGCGGTCTTCGAGTTTCTTGTCCTCGAACTCACCGAGGAGGTTCCGACTCGCCTCTCGGAGCACTTCGCTCCGGCCAGTATATCCGTGGTCGTCCGAAAACTGGTCGATTCGCTCAAGTAGTTCTTCCGGCATCGAGACGCTAACGACGACCATGTAACAACTAGGCCACCATCAAATATTAAACCTTATTATTCGATTGGAACGGAGTGATGAAGGATTCGGACGAGACAGCGTCGAACGTCGTTTGGAACGGACGCGAGTTTCGGCCACCGGTGAATCTCAATCAGTATCGTTCTTCCGCGCTGAGTAGCCTGGTCTGCTGGGCTGTCCTCCTACGTCTCCCCAAGTGCAACCACGGCTCCGTCCGATTCGGGCACGAAGATCGCCGCTGGAGTCACGATGGCACGACCGACGCCACCTGGAGTCGTGGTCCATCGCTCTTCCCCGGTTGCTCGAGAGAGCGCGGTGAGTTGTCCTTCGCTTCGGAAGAGAACAGTATCGCCGGCTACAGTCGGCGCTCCAACCGGTTCTCCGTCTGATTCGTGTGTCCAAGACTTCTCCCCGTTCCAGTCGACCGCGTAGACCGCGTTCCCAGCGGACACGTAAACGTGCTGACCATCGACCGCGAGGGGCCGTGCCCTTGGACTGCGGACATTGAACGACCACTGACGTGTACCATCCGTGTCGAACGCAGTTACGAGTTGGTGACTCTGCACAACGACTCCCTTCGAATGCGCCACTGGTCCACCAGTCACGGCCCGCGTAGATGCTTCCCATTCTGTGTCACCAGTTGTGGCGTCCAACGCGACCACGCCGGTAGACCCTGACTGCGAACCGAGATAGAGCGTGTCGCCGAGAACGGCGACTGGTTCGGTGAATGTTCGTCCACCTGCCGCTGCGTCTACCTGTTGTGACCACTGCACGGACCCGTCCCATACCGATAGTGCGTGGACCCGGCCGCTCCAATCGGGGACGTAAACCGTTCCACCATCAATCGTGGGTGCCGCCGTGAGGCGGGCGTCGATGTCGACGAGCCAGTCCTCCTCGCCGTACCGCTTCCGAAATGCGACGACACGACCCTGTTCGAGTCCCCGTTTAGCCGTCACGACGATGTGGTCACCAGCTACTGCGGGTGGCCCATTCGGCTCCGAGCGGAGTGGCACCTGCCACCGTTCCTCGCCTGTCGCTGCGCTCAACGAATGAAGCCGGTATCGACGGCGTGCCGTATCGGAAATCGCATCGACGGGGACGTATAGTCGTCCGGCGTCGACTGCCGGTGTTCCAGTGGCACGTGCCTGACTGAGGTCGGTTTGCCAGACCGTCTTCGGGTCCCTCGGACCCGATGTCACCCGTTGAGTATGACCGGGGTTTCGACCGATCATCGGCCACGTCCCGTCGACGTCTCCGAGATCACCCGAGGAGCGAGACGGCGAGAGACAGCCAGCAAGCGCAACACCTGTCGAACCGAGGGCTGTGAGGAGTTGGCGGCGCGTATGGGAGGGCACGGCAGCTAATTCTTTCAGGAAATACGTAACTTCGGGGGGATACCCGAATCGGAAACGCGATTACTCACCTCCGAGGCGTTTCGCACGGAGCGAACGGGAGCATTTCGAACCGTACTACCCCAACGTTCGGGCTTCCCGAGCTGACGAGACGCGTTGCGTCTCGTTCACATCTCGTCAGCCCATCGGCCCTGCGGACTCGTCGGAATCCGGTGGGTTTCGGGATGTCAGAACGCAGAGCGTTCGGGGGACGTCTTCAGTCGCGAGAGGATGTCAACAGCCGTGAACCGCCTCGGGGTCAAGCCCCGAGGCTTCCCGTGGTTTAGTCGGACACTCCCATCCGACCATCGGCCTGATAGCCTCGAACGGTCGGGTGGGTCACGGTCGGGGCGTCCACAGCCCCCGATGCCTGCCGTCTCAAAGTCACCTTGTGACTTTGCGGGCTGCACAAGAGCTGCGCTCTTGTGAACGTCGCACCTTCCGAACAACGGGAAGGCTATTGAGAGCAGGCACATTCCAATCGAGTTTCTTCACACCTTTTACGGCGATATTGACGCTTGCACCACGGTCGCTGTGGTCTTGATACTCACAGGACTTGCACTTGAACCGCTTTTTGTGACGGTTCGCACGTTCTGTATGTCCACACATCGGACACCGTTGGCTCGTGTACGCGGGGTCAATCCACGCGGTCGGGATGCCCTAGAACGACGCCTTGTACGATGTATAGAACTGTAGGGCACGGAACGGGAGATGGTGCAAGCGTCGGTTCATCCGAGTGCCGTAGTTGATACTGTCGCGCATCTCTTTGAGGTCTTCAAAGACGATGCACGGCTTCTCGAACTGCTGGCTCCACTCTACTATGTGCCGAGACACTTTGTGGAGCCGGTCGCGGACAAACCGTTCTTCGCGCCCTTCGAGCGTGTCGTGGATGTTGTCCTTCCCCGCCTTCTGCACGCGCTTCCGCATCGTGAAGTAGCGATGACGCTCGAACTTGATTTCGGGGAAGTCGATGACCAACGTGTCTTCGACGCCATCCTCTGAGAGTGCGGTGAGGGCCACGTTGCCCTCGTTCACGTCCACACCGACGACCGTCCGCGAGTCCTGCTTGTCTCGAACGGTCTGCTCGGTGTTGGTGACGTTGACGTGCAACTCGGGATTATCGTTGTAGAACAGGGCTTCTGCCGTTCCAATTTTCCACTCGTCGCTTTCGAGTGCAGTCTTGAGAATACCGAGGTGAGCGTCACTCCCTTTGAGGACGCCCTTGACGTGCTTGTACGGTTTCGCGCTGATACGGAACGCCACGTCGCCATCGTCGGTGAGCGACAGGTTGTACCCCTCCTCGTAGTTCGCACGAAGCGGGTACGCACCCTCCTTGGTATGACTCGGGAGTCCTAAGTCGTCGTACTCGTAGTAGTTCTCCATCGCCCCGAGTGCCTTCGCAACGACGCGCTGAGTCGTGTTCTTCACGAGGTTAGCGTCGTCGGCCACCCGGTCGGGAATCGTATTCCAGTCTACGCCTTCTTTGGCGAGACGGATGGTTTCGTTGTACACCGAGCGGGCTTCGAGCGTGGCGTCGTACAACAGGCTCTCGTTGTCACTCTGGATGTTGAGTTGGAAGTCCAGAGTCTTGACGAGAGCCTGTGAGCCGGTCATTCTTCGTCTTGCTCGGTGGGTTCAGAGGTTCGGACGACTTTCACGTCGGCCCCACGCCAGCGTTTAGGGACGGTGACGTGGGCACTATTCCCGAACGGTTTGACCTCGCCGTCGAGAACTTCCTCGCCGTCGATTTCAAAGCGATTCGCCATATTTGTGTATATACATTGGATATACTTAACTGTGTTGGTGGAGTGGATTCGATATGTGTGAGAAGCGGTCGAATCACACGGCTTACAACGTCAACTACCACTTCGTGTGGTGTCCGAAGTCTCGCAAGACCTCCGTCTTGCGGACATCGCTGAGCTTCGCTCAGCTTAGTACCGTCACGCGATTCTCGAACCCATCGAGGATTCGTTGGAAGCGAGTTTCCGCGACGTGTGTGACGAGTATGATTACGAGATACTGTCGTCGTCCGAAAATCTTCGATTTTCGTGATCACGAGAGACAAAGTCTCTCGAATACTCCACATCTCTCCCGACCACGTACATTTGTTCCTCTCCGCCCACCCGAAACACGCGCCGAGCGAGATTGCACGGACTGTCAAGAGCATCACGGCGCGGGAGATGTGGGAACAGCACGAGTCGTTCTTAGAGGAGTATTTGTGGGGTGGTGGATTCTGGGAACGGTCGTACTACATTGGAACGGCAGGAACAGTCTCAACGGGAATGATTGAGCGGTACATCGAGCGGACAGAACACGTCTAAGTGTCGGCTTCACCCTCGGGGTCAAGCCCCGAGGCACTCGCCTTGTTTTCTCTGTAGAATCGTGCGGTTTCGTGGTCGCTCTGCCACGAGAACGCGAAGGTCCAGCGGGCAGGGAGCCGACTGAGAGTCCGCCCGTCCGTACTCTCCCCGGTTGCGACGTCCCACTTGGCCCCGTCTCCCACGAAGCGGTCGGGGTCGTCGGTTGCTTCGAAGCTGAACCCCGGCGCGTCATACGCAACGAGTTCGTCGTCGGTCGCAAACACGACGACATCGGTCTCCCCCACGGTCGCCCGGACGACGCCGTCAGCGGCCTCGACATGTGGCCTCGGGAAGCCGAGCGCGGCACCGTCGGTCGAAACGCCAAGGACCCGCGTTTTTGCCCGGAGCCCATCGAGCCCCTGGTTGTCCCATTCTCGGGTCCCACCATGGACGGGAGGAAAGCCGAACACACGACCGCTCTCGTAGAGCGCCATCGGTTCGCCATCGTACTGAACACTCCTCTCGGACCGTCCGAGCACCCAATCCGACAGTTCGACACCCGCCTGCATCAGACGGAAAAATGGACGAATGCTGACGTCGCTGGAGCCGTGTTGGGGGTCTCGAGCGAGGTTGGCAGCACGGACGAACTTGGAGACGCCGTCAAGGAACTCCCGTCCTGCAGGGTTCGAAATCAAACGAGTGGCGGTCTTCTCGAACCGGTAGAACAGATACGGTGTCGGCTCTTCGGGCGGGGCCAGCACGACGCCGGCTGGATACGCGTCTTGGAACGAGTTCCACGTCGTCATGCGTGCCGACTGAAGCGGCAGCGTCACCCCTTCGAGGTTACCGCTGAGCCCCTCCCCGGTCGACTGCTTCCACTCCGTCCCCGTCTCGATATCGCGCATGACGAAGTTGTTGTCAGCGAGTTTCCCGGCGAACTCGAACGTGAGCTCCTGTTTCTCGATCGTCCGCTCGTATACGACACCACTCCCACAGAGCGGACACCACGCTACGAGAACCGGCGTACCATCGACCGTGTCGTTGACCATATGGTGGAGGTCGAGAATCGGGATTGGATACGCTCGTGCACTCTCGTCCGTCTCGACGACGAGAACCTCGTCGTTCGGATCGCCCGCGTAGTCCGTGACGAACCGTGGTGTGGTAATACTGGGAATGAACTCCGAGTCGAAGCCGTGGATTATCTCCATCAATTAATTCCTCGTCTGAACAACGGCGAGGAACAGCAATAAGTATAATCTAACTGATAAGTTAGGAAGGGGTATCGAACTCAGTTACAGTGTCTCTCGAAAGGGAGTTACTGCGAGGTGAGTCCTGCCGGGCGTCTTCGAAGACAACGTGAGGGGTTCGACGGAAACAGAGGTGCTACCCGCTACTGAAGTAGTGAGATAACAGGAACTACGATGTTTCGAGTTGACCGAGATAATCGAGGTAGCTGTCTGTCCACTCGTCGACAGCTTCGATCACCTGCTCTAACGCGGTTCCGGCCTCGGTCAGCGAGTATTCCACCTTCACGGGTCGGTCATCGATGACAGTACGCCGAACGAGGTGATGTTCCTCGAGCGCCTCAAGCGACTCCGAGAGCACTTTGTCCGAGATACCATCGATGCGTTCGTTGAGTTCGTTATACCGGAGTCCGTCCTCGACGAGCAACCGCTCGATAATCGTCCGAGTCCACTTGCGGCGGGTCAACCCTATCACGTCGGTAACCGGCATTCCCTCGCCTTCGAAGACCGGGTCGAAGACGAATTCGTTGTCCGCTTGGTCCATACGTCTCGGTATTCGGTGCTGAAAAATAATCTTGCCCGTGACACCTGCGACGGTGGACAGTTTCCACGGTGTTCGAGGCCAGGAGACGACACGCTGTCAACCACGTATTCCTGACACCGCTTCGAGGAGGTCTGCACGCTCATCGAGGAGAACACGCACGAGGAGTTGCAGAACGAGTTGGTTTCGACTCACCAGCGAGATCGAGGAGTGGCAGGCAACCTACGATGTCGGGACGCGGAAGGAGTTCAAACAGTCGCCCGCGAGCATCATCTGCAAGCGTAGTGGCAAAAATATATGATTATGAGTTCGGATGATTCTGCTATGAGCCCTCCACTCTCACGTCGTCAGCTACTTTCACGCAGTAGTGCAGTCGGAACAGTTGCCCTCGCTGGGTGCCTTGGCGTTGTTACAGGAAACGAGGATCAACGCTGTGCTCCGGGGTATCGTGATGTCGGAGACGCGTTCACAAAGCGGTCAATAGTGAACTATCTGAGGTATGCGTCGTTGACGGTCCCGCAATCGGTTTCTCTTGGTGGAACACTGATAGCGAGACTCACAAACGAGTCCGCTGACTCACTCACCACATTCGGGAAATCTAGGTACATGATTCAGCAGTTAGGACCGGACGGTAAGTGGCGGAATTCCATCGGTGTAGCCGAAGAACACGAGTGGTCGTCGTCCCACCGGATTCTAGCGCCTGGTGAAGAGCTCCAGTGGGAGATGAGACTCCGCGCCAACGAATTTTCAGGCCCGTACCAGCGGTGTACAACGCATGGACCAGCCACGTACCGGTTCATCTACTGGGGTTTCTCCGAACACGATGCAGGCATCGCACTCGCTGCTCCGTTCGAGATTGTTGAATAGCGCGTGTTTGTACACTCGTGGTCTGTCTTAGGCGAGCAGAGCCTATTGTCGTGAAACTGTGTCAGAGACCATTTGTGTGCTGTATTCAGCACGCGTGTAAACGGCTATCAACGCTCGTACCGGTGGGACAGAAATATCGCCCTGAGTTCGAACTCGGGACTCGTTGATAGTCGGGTCGGCGTCCGCAACATGGCATACAATTACAACTATTCACGTGGCATTGAGATGAGTCGTGTCTCCTCCGGCCGCGCCCACCCTTAAGTATCTACTTAGCGAACATTCAGGCGGAATAGATATGAGCGAGTTAGTGGACGAGGTGGTCGTCCTGTACGTCGACGACGACGAGGACTTCACCGAACTGACGGCGACGTTCCTCGAACGGGAACACAACCGGTTCCGGGTCGAGACGGCCGCCTCGGTCACCGAGGGGCTCGACCGCGTGGCAGACGCGGAGTTCGACTGCGTCGTGTCTGACTACGACATGCCCGAGCGCGACGGGTTAGACTTCCTCGAAGCCCTCCGCGAGAACGCGCCGGACCTCCCCTTCATCCTCTTTACTGGCAAAGGAAGCGAGGAGGTCGCGAGCGACGCAATCTCCGCGGGCGTCACCGACTACCTCCAGAAAGAACACGGGACAAGCCAGTACACCGTGCTCGCTAACCGTATCGAAAACGCGGTCGAGCAGTACCGCTCACAGCGCGCGCTCGAGACGAGCGAACAACGCCTTTCGCTGTTCATCGAACAGTCGCCGCTCGGCGTCCTCGAGTACGACAGCGACTTCCAAATCGTCGGACTCAACGAGCGCGGTGAGGAGATTCTGGGCTATACCGAATCGGAACTCCGCGGCCACAGCTGGGAGCTCATCGTCGCAGACGACAGTTACGACAACGTCGACGACGTCACGGACCAGCTTGCAGTCGCGGAGGGCGGCTACCACAGCATCGACGAGAACGTCCGGAAGGACGGCGAACACATCCGCTGTGAATGGCACAACCGAGTCATCACCGACGACAACGGCGAAGTCGTCGGCATCATCTCGCTGTTCCAAGACGTGACCGAGCGAACCCACCGTGAGGACGAACTCGAACGGACCAACGCCCTGCTCTCGACGCTCATCCGGTCGCTCCCGGTCGGCGTCCTCGCCGAAAACAGCGATCGGACCGTCCTCGCGATTAACGAGCGACTGCTCGAACTGTTCGGTATCTCGGAACCGTCGACGGAACTCATCGGCGCTGACTGTCAGGAACTGGCACAGATGGCCAGTGAACTCGTGGTTGACTCGGAGGACTTCGTCGAGCGCGTCGACGAACTGATCGCCGGGACGGAGTCAGCCCACAACGAGACAGTCGCCCTGACGAACGGTCGGACGCTCAACCGAAGCTACGAACCGATCGAACTCCCCGAGGGGACCGGCCACCTCTGGATGTATCGCGACACGACCGAGCAACGCGAGCGAGAGCAACAGCTCCAGCACCAAAACGAGCGGCTGAGCGAGTTTGCGAGCGTCGTCAGCCACGACCTCCGGAACCCGCTAAACGTGGCCGCAGGGAACGTGGAACTGGCCCGCCAAGACCACGAAAGCGACCGTCTTGCGACCGCCGCGCGGGCGTTAGACCGCATCGACGACCTCATCGAGGATCTGCTCACACTCGCCCGAAGGGGTGACAACGTCGGTGAACTGGAACCGGTGTCCTTGGATCCGCTCGTCTCCAACTGCTGGAGGACCATCGAAACGGCCGGCGCTGAACTCCAGACAGAGTTGACGGCGACGGTCATCGCCGACCGAAGCCGGCTCCAACAGCTCGTCGAGAACCTCATCAGGAACAGCATCGAACACGGTGGAGAGGGCGTGGCGGTGACGGTCGGTGAATTCCCGGGCGAGTTCTACGTGGAAGACGACGGTGTCGGCATCCCGGTCGAGCGCCGCGACACCATCTTCGAGGCCGGCCACACAACCTCACGTACGGGCACCGGATTCGGGCTCGCTATCGTCAAGCAGGTCGCCGAGGCCCACGGGTGGAGCGTCAGCGTCACCGAATCAGATACCGGCGGGGCACGATTCGAGATTACGGGAGTCACGTTCGCTGCTGGCGACGACTGAACCCCGCGTCGGAAGTTTTTACAGGACCCGTGCGGACCGCTGTCACATGTACTATCACGGCGAATCCGACAGCGCGGCGCGGAGCGTCCGATGACGATTACGAGCGATTGGGGCGAATGGTGGGCGCGAGAGGAACTCAACGGTGTCGATGTCGAGGAGGGGGTCTCGCTGTGGTATCTCGGCGTCGCCGGCTGGGCGATACGGACGCCGGAGACTGCCATCTACATCGACCCGTACTTCAGTACCGAGCGGGACCGCGAGTACGTCGCGCGGATGTCGCCGGTGCCGATGGAGCCGCAGTGGGCGGACGCCTGCGACGCGGTCTTCTGCACCCACGACCACCGCGACCACTTCTGGCCGCCCTCGTTCGGACCGCTTCTCGACCACGGCGGCGCTGTCCACGCGCCCGTCGAGTGCTTCGAGAACTTCGACGTGAGCGCAATCGGCGAGGCGAAGCGGACCGTCGTCGAACCCGGTGACAGTTACGGGGTCGGCGACCTCACGGTCCACGTCAGAGGCGGGTACGACCCGGACGCGGACGGCACGGTGACGTACGTTATCGAGCACGAGACGGGCACCATCTTCCACGGCGGCGACAACCGTCCCTGCGAGGCGTTCCACGAGATTGGTTCGGAGTTCGACATCGACCTCGGGATGCTCTCCTACGGCACTGACGCCCGCGTCGTCGAAGACGGCGAGGTCATCACGCGCAAACTCTACAACGACGCGGACGAGATGGTCGAGGCTGCGAACGCGCTCGGTATCGACCGCCTGATTCCCGAGCACTGGCGGCGCTGGCGGTCGATTCACGCCGACCCCGGCGCGCTCTCGAAGGCGGCGACGACGTTCGAGTACCCGCACGTAATCGAGGAGGTCGAAGTCGGCGACCGCTTCCGACTCGACCGGCCGGGTGTCGTCCCACCGGCGCGCCTCGGCGGTGAGTGAATCTCCAACCCGTCTCCGAGTGCTTCTGCCCTCACGGCGACGTCGCGCAGCGCCCCCACCTCAAGGGCGATGTCGTACTGTACCGCAGAAACCGCAGTCGAGTCAGTCGGTGCGCGGAAGTTCAACGACGAAGACGCTCCCGGTCGGTTCGTTGTCTTCGACCCATACCTCGCCACCGTACTGCGTGACCAAGGTGTCGACGAGGTAGAGTCCAATGCCCGTGCCGGGGCTCTCGAGACCTCGCTCACCTTTTCCGAACACGATGTCTTTCTTGTCGTCGGGGATTCCCGGCCCGTTGTCGGCGATTCGAATCTCGACGTCGTCCGCTCGGACCGTACACGAGACCTCGACGTGAGGTGCGTCCGTGTCGTTGTGTTGGACCGCGTTGTTCAGGAGGTTCCGAAACACCGAACTGAGCATGCTATTCCCGGCGACCTCGACGTCGGGTATCGTCCCCTCGACTACGAACGTCGCCTCCGGGAAAGACTCCTCGCGAAGCGATAGCTCGGTTTCGAGGATCGAGCGAAGCGGGACCGACGCGATGGTGAGACTATCGTCCGATACGACCGTCTCAACGTAGTCGCGCGCGACCTCGGTGAGTCCGACGACGTGCTCACCGCTGTCGAGAATTTTCTGGAGGTACTCGCTCCCGCTGGCATCGACGTGGTCTTCGAGTGTCTCGGCCCACCCGAGTACGACTCCCATATCGTTGCGGATGTCGTGGCGGACGATTCGGTTCAGCAGTTCGAGTTCTCGCTCCCGGCGTTTCTGCTCCGTGATGTCCGTACAGATACCGACGACCTCCGAGACGTCGCCGTCGTCATCGCGGAGGAGCACCTGCCGCGTCAGTACCCAGCGAACCGACCCATCGGGTCGGACGACGCGACCCTCGTACGCCTCGTCGTGGGCCCCTTGGGCCGAGGCCTCGATGTGCTGTCGCACCCGGTCGCGGTCCTCGGGATGGATGGCGTCGAGCAACCGCGTGATGTCATCCACGACGTCATCGGGTGGAATCCCCCAGATGTCTTCGAAGCCGGCGCTGATATAGTCAAACTCGCCAGGGGTGGACACCGTCCAAAGCGCGACCCCGTCAAGCTGGTCGAACAGGTCCTGGAAATCGCGCCGTCGGCCAAGCGAGCTGTTACGCATACAGGGGTGTTTCGGGGCAAGTCGAATAAGTACCGGTCACGGAGTCAGACGGCGGAGTAACCCGCGACAAAGCTCCAGCCTGAAGCGTGAGACCCCTTCGTGGACGAGCAAAATAGCACCCGACGACGCTCACCGCCGTCGACGACGAGACGCGGTGGCTCTCGGAGAACACGGGAAGTACCGCTCTCTCGACCTTCAGTACGGAGCGCCGCAACTCGGACACATCGGCGGCGCGCCCTCGGGGAGGTCGACGCCGCAGTGGGGACACTCCCCGTCGGCGTCTGACGACGTAATCTCCGTGACCGCGTCGTCGGTCGTGTCTCGGACGCCGGCCAGCGACCCAACGCCTTCGGCCGGTGACTCCGTGGAGCCTCCCGCCGACGCAGCCCGGAGAAACCGGACCCGTTCGGCGACGAACGCAGCCGCCTCGTCGGATTCCGCGTCGAGCACCGAGTCCGGTACCCGAACCGCCTCGCCGCTCCCGCGGGCCAACAGTCCGAGTGCCTCGGCGGCGCGCCCCCGGACGAAGGCGTTCTCGTCGGTGAGTCGAGCCGAGAGCGCCGTCCGAGCCTCGGCGATCGAACCCGGCGCGCCGCAGCCGACGACCACCACCGCCGTACAGAGGTGATAGCGAACCAGTTCGTCACCGTCGTCGAGGTGTTCAGCGAGCGCCGAGACGCGGTGGCGAAGCCGGCTGGGGTCGCCGAGCGCGACGCATTCGAGCGCCTTCGCCAACTTCTGTTTCACCTCGGGTTCGTCGAACGAGAGGCCGACGCGGAGGTCCGCGAGCACTGCCGGCGAAGCGACCGCGTCGGGGTGTTCGAGCGCGACGTAGCCCAGCGCCTCGGCCGACCGGGCGCGGACGTAGTAGAACTCGTCCTCGTCGGCGAGTCGCTCGGCGAGCGACGGAATGGCGGGAGCGACCGCGTCGGGGGCGGCCGCCGCGACCGTGACGAGCGCCTTCGCAGTCAGCAATCGGACGGCGCGGTCGTCGTCGGTGAGAAACGGCGTGACGTCGGGGAGGAACGACTCGAACGCAGTCGGGCGGTCGTCGGCGAGACGTCGAAGCGCTCGGAGCGCCTGTTTCCGGTCCTCGGCCGACGCCGTTCGAAGCTCCCCGAGCGCCCCGCTCACCGCCTCGTAGGTGCTGTCTTCGACTGATTCGACGAGGCGCTCCAGCGGGGGTGCGTGGCGTGTGTCGTCCATCGGTTCGTGCTCCTCGTTGGCGCAGTATCCCTTCGGTACAGCATTGACATCCTCCCGCGCCTGAAGACGCGGGAATCCCACGGCACCGCACCGCTGAGTTGGGATATTACGGTTCGCGGTGAGCAACCTGTTCTCGTGGGGCGAAAACACCCTCACTACGGTCGAACAGGTGAACCGCTGGCTGTGCCAACCAGCCGTTATCCCTATCACCGCCATCCGTGGCGAGACTCGGGAGTACCTTTTGTCGAATATTCTCCGCACCATTCACGTCCGCGTTCGCCACCGTCTCGCACTCCTCACACACGTACAGTCCACGTTCAACGCGCTGATTCTTGTCTGTGTGACCACACACTGAACATGACTTCAACGTATCGCGTTCCGACACCAACTCCACGTCGATGCCTTCCGCTTCCGCCTTGTAGTCGAGAAGCGTTGTGAAGCGGTCGAACGCCCACCCGTGTAAGTCGAGGTTGCCGTGGTCGCCCCAATTCCGAGAGTCGCCCGTCTCGTCATCCTCTCGAATGCCGCCGAGGTCACCAACGACAAGCATCCCGACATCTCGTTCGACACACTGTTCCACGATTGCTTTCGAGAGGGAGTGTAAGAAGTGTGTCCGGCGACCAGTCCGCTTCCGGTCAAGACAAGTCGCCTCACGGGACGAGGAATCGTCGCACTTGGCCTTCTTTTTCGTGAAGTAGTATTCGTCCTCTTTGAGTGCGCCACCGGGGTACAACACCGACTCGCCACCGAACGAGACGGCGGCAAAGTTGCAAATCCCAAG
The DNA here is from genome assembly GCF_024136985.1 of Haloferax sp. AB510. NCBI lineage: Archaea > Methanobacteriati > Methanobacteriota > Halobacteria > Halobacteriales > Haloferacaceae > Haloferax > Haloferax sp. AB510. The sequence continues at coordinate 3,473 of NZ_JAMYJY010000075.1, read as the reverse complement.
GTCAACACCAGCCACCTCGTCACCCGATGGTTCCGGGTCGATAGTGGTGCGACAGACGAACTGAAGTCGCCACTCGTCGCGTTTGTAGACGGCGCGAACCTGTTGAATATCCCACTCGGTTAGGTCAACATCTGGGCGAGTCTGGTACTCGCACAGTATGAAGTCTGAGCGGTGTTCTTTGAGGTTGCGGCCTTTCGAGAGGCGAACACGGGTGAACTGTGCATCGTGTTTGAAGCCAGCCGCTTTGAACGACACGGTTGAACGTGGGTGGGAGTCTCCGTTTTTGCGGTAGCCGGGCGGTCGAGCACGGTCGTCGCCGTTCTGACGCTTGCCGAACCAGCCGTTGAACGCTTCAGCGAGTTCTTCGAGAACGCGCTGACTGGATTGAGAATGCAAGTCCGTGTAGCGTTCGTGGCTTTTGAGTTCGGCTTTGAGTTCCCCGTCATCGGGAATCTCGCCCGTTTCGTCCCACTGTTCTTGTGCGTAGTAGCGACCGACGTTCCAGAGTTTTGAGGCGGCCCATCCGAGTTGGTTGAGGTAGTCACGAACCTGTTGCTGGTTCGTGATCGTGGCCTCGAAGGTTCGGATGGTTCGACTCATTTTCTGTCTTCATAACTGGTTATGAATGCCGTTTTGTTAATAGTGGCGGTTGACGTGGGATATCCGGCTTACCATCGAACGGTGGTTGGTGTAGGGTATTGTCGGATTCATCCTGCGCCTAAAGGCGCAGGTATTCTCCTTGATTCTGTATAAGTTGGTGGGTGCGCCGCGCGCCGCCAACGCCGAGCGGGACTCAGTCCAGCGGGAACCGCGCGACTGCGCCGTCGCCGACGTACGAGGCGAACACCGACGCCGACTCGACGCGGAGCGAAAGCCGGCTGTGCGATTCGGGTTCGTACGCCCACCGCGTCTCGCCAGTCTCTCGGGCCAAAACCTCGAAGCCCCGGTCCCAAGCGGGGACGACACGAGAATCCGTGACGGCGAGCGAGTCGAGCGACGGGAGTCCGGTCACGGTGTGCCACCGCCGCGTGCCGTCGCGGCCGAAGCAGTCGACTCGGCCGAGAATCCCGCCGTCGGGGTCGTCGACGCGGCTCCCGACGAACACCGCGTCGTTCGTGGTCTCGACCGTCCGAATCATATAGCCCGCGAGGTTCGCCCATAGTTTCTCTCCCGTCTCGCGGTCAAACGCGAGCAGTTCCGCGTGCCCGTCCGCCCGGTTGCGAGTGAGGTACACCTGCGACCCGAGGACCATCGTGCGCCCGGCGTCGCCGATGGGGGTTCGCCACCGAACGTTTCCGTCCGAGGGTTCGTAAGCCACCAACGTCCCGTCCCACACGGCGACGACGAGTCGGGAGTCCGCGGCCACGTTTGGGAGCCACCGCTCAGGTTCGGTCCGCCACCGGACGCTCCCATCCGACGGCGAGAGCGAGACGACGCGCGATTCGGTCTCGCTCACCGGCACGCGAACCACGACCGAGTCGTCGGTGAGGCCGTCGAGGAGATACGACGAGACGGCCAGTTCGAAGCGTCGGTCGCCGGTCTGCGGGTCGTAGCCCGTGAGCGTGTTCTCCGGGGGAGCGAAGTCGAGTTCGGCGACGAGCGACTCGGTGCGGACGAGCCGCGCTCGGTGGGCCGTGCCCTCGTCCCGCCACAGTTCGTCGCCCGAGGAATCGACGGCGTAGAGGTCGCCGTCGGTGCTGTGGACGTGGTACGGGCCGCCGGACGGCGGGGCGACGGGGCGCGTCTCTATCGGGCCGCCCGTCTCGAACCGGAGTGCGGTCGACCCGTCCTCGCGCCGCAGGCCGTACAGCGCCTTGTCCTGCATCCCGGTGAGGACGAGGTCATCGGTGACGGCGGGCGGACCGGCCATGAACGCCCCGTCGATGTCGCGTCGCCAGACCGGCCGTCTCCCGCCGAGATCCGGAATCGCGCTACAGCCGGCGATGGCGAGCGAGCCGACGGCCGCAAGGCCGCCGAGCACCTCGCGGCGGGAGACGTTTCGGTCCCGGGTTCCGTCCGACTCCGTCCGCCCCGAGCGCTCACTCGGCATCGAGCACCTCCGAGTCGAGGCGGGCGAGTTGCCACTCCTGTCCGAGGTAGACGCCGTCGCCCGCTGTGACGGCCCAGTTCACCGTGCCGCCGTCTTGGTAGCCCTCGAACCGGTAGTCGCCGAGGAGAGTGCCGTCGGTCGCGTGGACGTACAGCGCGGTCGGGTCGAACGGGACGGTCCCGCTGTGCCCCCGGACGAGGATATCCGACCCCACGACGGTCACCAGTCGGTCGCCGACACGGGTCGGCCCGCAGGTCACGGGGCCGGCCAGTTCGCGCCGCCACAGCCGGGTTCCCGACTCGGCGTCGAAGGCGTACAGGAAGTAGTCCGCGCCGCCGACATACACGCGGCCGTCGGAGACGAGCGGCCGGGCGAACACGGTGTTTTGGAGTGACCCACGCCACCGAACCTCGCCGGTCGCCGCGTCGAGCGCCAGCAGTTCCTCGGTCGCGCTCCCGACGAAGACGGCGTCACCGGTGACCGTCACCGACGACGGCGACGGACCCACGTCGACGCGCCACGATTCGGAGCCATCGGTGGCGAACCGACGGAGCGTTCCGTCGAGGACAGGCGCGACGACGCCGGCATCGGAACCGTCGCCGACAGGTGCGGCGGCGGGCGCACCGGCGAGCGAGGCCGGAAGCTCGGCGCGGAAGCGTCGGTCGCCCTCCTCGCGGGACAGCCCGAGCAGTCGGTCCACCACGTCGTTTTCCGTGCCCGAGATGGGGAAGACGACGGTGTCGTCGGCGACGACGGGCGGGTACTGAACGACGCCCGGGTCGGCTCTGTCGACGCCCGCCAACCCGGTGTTCCACGCTCGCTCGCCCGCCTCGTAATCGACCGCCGTGGCCCGCCCTGTCTTCGAGAACAGGTACGCGTACTGGTCGTCGACACCGAGCGGCGACCGATAGCCCTTCCGGCCGGTCACCGCCCATCCCTCCTCGCCGGTCTCGGGGTCGAGCGCGGACACCATCGGGTCAGCGTGAAACGGGCTCCCGGTTCCGACGAGCAGGGGGCCGGACGGCGGGCGCAAGGCGCGGGTCGGAGTTCGCACGCCCGCCGTCCACGCGGTCGGCATCGGGAGCGAATCGTCGTGGCCCGTGAGGGTCGCACAGCCGGCGAGCCCGGCGGCGAGCGCCGGAATCGCCTTCAGCGCGTCGCGTCGCGAATAGGAGGGCATCAGCGAGGACGTGTGGTCCGGCTGATAATACTCCTGTTGGTTTCGACGGCGGCGCGACCGGCCGCGGCCGGCGGGTCTCCGAGCGGGGAGCCACGAAGGTTTTTATCCCGCGCCGAGACGGCGGGCGTATGCTCTCCAGACGAGAGGTGCTGGCCGCGGGCGGAGCCGCGCTCGCGGGTGGCCTCGCCGGCTGTGGTAGTTCCCCGCCGACCCCGGACGCGACGTTCGACGCGCCGACGACGG